>JBBDNB010000001.1 GCA_040877935.1 Chitinophagales bacterium | reverse complement strand
TCACGTACGGTTCTGTGAGAGGTTTGGGGGTGAGATTCCCCCTTACCTACTCGACATTTTATTTCATTTCTATTCGTCTCGAAAGTTTTGCTCATACATTTCTTCTCTTTTATCTTCTAATTCTTCACTTAATTCTTGATTGTCAGGGTCAGCAAGTACCCGTTTAAATAAATCTGCATAATCAGGGTTGTTTCTATAATATATGTCAACTAAAGTGGTTGTTGGTGTCAAGTAAAGAATAAGTCCAAGTCCACCAATTATAGCAATTCTTTTAAAGATTCTTCTATAATATTCTATCTTGTTTCGGTTATAGAAAATAGTCGCAATGACTAAGATAACTCCTGTTATTACAAGTCCGATTTTAAGTTGGATAGTTCCACCTGGCCAAAATTCAAGTTTAAATAACGCTCCCATTAAAATTGCAGATAGAGCAAAGCCAAGTCCTACAGCTCCAATAATTCGTTTTGCGTTTGTGTCCTTGTATGCAGCACTTTTAAAAATTTCTCTAAGTCGAATTCCGTTAAAAAGAGCAAAACTCAAATAGTAGAAAATTGATAATGTCAAAAATGCTAAGACAGTCAAAAGACTGCCACCGGGTATGTTTAATATTTTCAGAACTATTGCAAGAATGGCAATCAGTCCAATGCTAAGTTCAAATTTTTTCATAGTGTTTTTTTAATGGTGGCTAACTCGTTTATAGGTATGATAAAATCATACATAGCTCTCCATTTTGGCTGGCTATGTATGAAAAACACCATACTTTATTTTTTCAAGGTTCATAAAGATATAAAATATTATAATTCAACAAACGGGCTTTTAATATTTTGAATGTTTTTTATGCCCAAGGATTTCCTGAATAAACCTCAAATCAGTTCCGGATTCAAGAAGCTGTCTGGCACAGCTATGGCAAAAAAAATAAACCCGGTGGGTTCAGGCAAATCCCGAGAGGCTTACATTCACTCAATCAACTCAAACCCGGCATAGGGCTGCAAGACTTTTGGGATTTTGATGCCTTCTGTACTTTGATTGTTTTCCAGCAGAGCTGCATAAATACGCGGCAGGGCAAGGGCGCTGCCATTCAGCGTGTGGATCAGTTGGTTTTTATTGTCGCTGTCTTTGTATTTGATCTTCATTCTGTTGCTCTGGAAAGTTTCAAAATTAGAAATGGAGCTCACTTCCAACCAGCGCTTTTGCGCAGCAGAATACACTTCAAGATCGTAGGTCATCGCAGAGGTAAAGCCCATATCCCCACCACAAAGCAACAATTTTCTGTAGGGCAGCTCAAGGGCCTTCAACAAGGACTCTACATAGGCTACCATTTCTTCCAGCACATCGTAGGATTTTTCGGGATGTACAAACTGGACAATCTCTACTTTTTCGAACTGATGTACCCGGTTTAATCCGCGCACATCCTTACCATAAGAACCGGCCTCTCTCCTAAAGCAATGTGAATGGGCCGCCAGTTTTTGCGGCAGTTCGCTTTCTTTAAAAATATGATCGCGATAGATATTCGTAACCGGAACCTCTGCCGTAGGCACCAGGTAGTATTTCTCCAATTTCATTTCATACATCTGCCCCTCTTTGTCGGGCAATTGCCCGGTACCATAGGCTGTTTCTTCATTTACCAAATAGGGCGGAATGATTTCCGTATATCCGTCAGCACAGGCTGTATCTAAAAAATACTGCGTCAGTGCACGCTGTAAACGCGCGCCTTTTCCACTAAAAACAGGAAATCCTGCACCGGTAATTTTATTGCCCAGGGCCAGGCTGCCCAATTCATATTTATCCATTAAATCCCAATGGGCCAGTGCATCGTCTGACAATTTGGGCAGGCTATCCGGACCGGAAATTACTTTATTGTCATCAGGACATGTGCCGGCAGGAACTTTTTCATGGGGAATATTCGGTATTTGCTCCAGGCGGAATTGCAAATCTGCTTCAGCTTTATGGAGCTTATCCTGCAATTCTTTGGCTGTTTCCTTTAGTGCCAAACTTTTGCTTTTAGAAGCTTCTGCTGCTGCTTTATCACCGCTGGCAAATAATTGTCCTATTTTTTTCGACAATGTATTGGCCTCTGACAAACACAAATCCAGGGCTCTTTTGTGTTCTTTTCTGTCTTGATTCAATTGAATGACATCCTCTACAAGTGACAATTTATCAAAGCCTCTTTTTTTCAGGCCGTTTATGATTTTTTTCTTATCTTGTTCGACTAATTGTATGGGCAACATAGGTAAATTTTTGGCAAATATAAGCTAAGCTGTTGTATTGAACCTTTTTTATGCCCACTACATTTCTTTCAAATAAATTTGACAATTAAAATTCTTTGCTTAAAATTGCGGATAATTATCTGCTAACTCTTACTTCTTTTCAATTTCTTGCATTATTTTCTCTATTGAAATTTGAAATCCTCAGAATTGTATCTTGCAATTGAAACAATAAATACTCTATTTTATTTTTAAATAAACCATAATTTATGTACGATATTTTGCAGCTCAATGAATTGCTTTTGCCCGAGCTGAAGCATGTTGCTGAAAAGCTTGACATTAAAGGTGCCGGTAAGCTCTCCAAACAAGACCTTATCTACAAAATCCTTGATGCACAGGCAATCAACCCTCCTTCTTCTGACAATCAGAATGCCGATAAATCCAAAGAAAACGGCCAGAAGGAAACACCAAAACCGCGTAAAAAACGCACTCCTGCTCCTAAAAAAGAAACCGTTGTTGCTGAAACCAAGCATCAAAAACCGGCAGAAAAAGAAAGTCCGAAAACAGAGGACAAAAGAAACACCCCTGCTGCCGATGACAATAAAAAAAGCAACAACAATCCCCGGGACGACAAAAGACATCAGGACAGAAAACCAAATCCTGCAGATAGAAATGCAAGAAAGAATCCTAAATCTAACAGAGACCAGATTTTTAATGTGGAATTTGACGGGGTAATTATAGGTGAAGGGGTGTTGGAAATGATGCCAGATGGCTATGGTTTCCTTCGATCTTCCGATTACAACTACCTTTCATCCCCTGATGATATTTATGTATCGCCCTCACAAATTAAATTATTCGGTTTGAAAACCGGGGATACTGTTTATGGAAGTATTCGCCCTCCAAAAGAAGGAGAAAAATATTTTGCACTGCTGAAAGTAGAAACCATTAATGGAAAACTTCCGGCAGATGTTCGCGACAGGGTGCCTTTTGATTATCTCACCCCGCTTTTCCCTGAGGAAAAATTAAACCTCTTTACTTCACCCGATAATTTTTCTACCCGACTGGTAGATTTGTTTACACCAATAGGTAAAGGACAAAGAGGATTGATCGTGGCACAACCCAAAACCGGTAAAACAATGCTTCTGCAGGGCATTGCCAATGCCATTGCAGCAAATCACCCGGAAGTATATCTGATGATTTTGCTCATAGATGAAAGACCGGAAGAGGTGACCGATATGCAGCGCAGTGTAAATGCGGAAGTGCTTGCTTCTACTTTTGACGAGCCTGCCGAAAAACACGTAAAAGTTTCGAATATCGCCCTTTCCAAAGCCAAGCGCCTGGTAGAATGCGGCCACGATGTTGTTATCCTGCTCGATTCAATTACAAGATTGGCCAGGGCACACAATACAGTAGCACCACCGTCTGGCAAAGTATTGTCGGGTGGAGTGGAAGCCAACGCGCTGCACAAGCCCAAAAAATTCTTTGGTGCTGCACGTAAAATAGAACATGGCGGTTCTTTGACTATATTGGCAACAGCATTGACAGATACAGGATCTAAAATGGACGAAGTGATCTTTGAAGAATTCAAGGGTACCGGTAATATGGAACTTCAACTGGACAGAAAACTGGCCAACAGAAGAATATTCCCTGCCATTGATCTTCCGGCATCAAGTACAAGAAGAGAAGATTTACTTATGAATAAAGAAATTCTTCAGAAAATGCTTATCCTCAGAAATCACCTGGGCGATATGAATCCCGAAGAAGCCATCAACTTCCTGATGCAAAATATGCGCGGAACAAAAAGCAATGAAGAGTTTATTGTTTCTATGAACGGATAGTAATTCAAGACTAAATTTTATAATGTGCATAAAGGGTGCAAAACTTTATTTTTTGATAAAATAAACTTAGCTTTGTGTCCCTTTTTAAAATAGATTACAATGAAAAGAACTTTCCAACCCTCAAACAGGAAGAGAAAAAATAAGCACGGCTTTCGTTCCAGAATGGCTACTAAAAATGGTAGAGCCGTATTGAACAAGAGAAGAAGAAAAGGAAGAAAGAAACTATCCGTTTCTTCCGAATACCTCAAAAAATAATTTTTTTTGAAAGCGAATCGCATTCCGATTCCTGGTGCAGGTTTTAAGAAATATGAAAGACTTAAGAGTAAAAAACTCCTAAGTCTTTTGTTTTCTGAGGGCATTGTTGTTTGCAACTACCCTGTAAAAGTCCTCTTTATTCCCCTTTCAGAAGATCGATCTGATTTTCCTGCAAAAGTACTGCTTTCTGTATCTAAACGCCTGCACCCCAAAGCACATGTAAGAAACAAATATAAGCGCCTGATGAGGGAGGCTTATCGTCAGGAAAAAACCATTTTAATCGATGCTTTGTTAAAGCAGAATAAAAGGATCGCTTTGGGCTTTATTTACCGCAGCAAACAAGCTGTAAATATTCTTGATTTAAGATTACACATACAGGGCGCATTGCTGAAAGTGATAGAAACCCTGAAAGAAAAGAATGAAGAATAAAACAGCTAAATTATATGCTTTTATAAATTATTGGCATTCAATTATCGCTTTGCCTTGAAAAAAACAATATTATTCTCTTCTTTTTGTTTATTTAGCGCAATCATTTAAGATTTTGCAATTTTATTTCCTTTAAGCAATAATAAATCTATAACAATGCACACCAATAAAATGAAATGGTTTCTTATACCACTGATAGCTGTGGTATCTTTATTTGCAATATCATCCAGCAGCAATACATCCTATTTTGAAATTTCTAAAAACCTGGACATCTACGCATCGCTTTACAAAGAGCTAAACACCTATTATGTAGATGACCTGGAACCCTCCAAGCTTATTCAAACAAGCATACATTCTATGCTCAAATCACTGGACCCCTATACCAATTTCATATCTGAGGCAGATATGGAAGGTTATAAATTACAAACTACCGGAAAATACGGTGGTGTTGGTGCTTTGATCCGTGTAATTGATGATTATGTGGTAATCTCTGAACCATACGAAGGGTATGCTGCTGATAAATATGGCTTGCAGGCCGGTGATAAAATTGTGGAAGTAGAAGGCAACTCCACTAAAGGTAAAAATTCTGAGGAGATCAGTAAATTGCTAAAAGGACAAGCCGGTACTAAAGTTTCACTTACAGTAAGTCGTTTGCAAAAAGACGGTAAGGATAAATTAATAGAAGTAGAAATAGAAAGAGAAGAAATTAAAATTAAAAATGTCTCTTATCACGGAATGATCAACGATCATATTGGCTTTATACGCTTGTCCAATTTTACCCAAAAAGCGGGACAAGAAGTACGTGATGCGCTAAAAAACCTGAAAGAAAACAACGACCTGAAAGGTGTAGTTCTTGATTTGCGAGGAAACCCGGGCGGTTTGTTGAATGAAGCTGTAAATGTTTCCAATGTATTTATAGAGAAAGGACAGGAAATTGTTTCTACCAAAGGAAAAGTGAGCGAGTGGGATAAAACCTTTAAAACAGTGAATCCTGCTGAAGACACTGAAATACCTATAGCTGTTTTAATCAACAGTGAATCTGCTTCCGCTTCTGAAATCGTTTCCGGCTCTATACAGGATTTAGACCGGGGTGTAGTGCTCGGTGAGCGTTCATTCGGTAAAGGTTTGGTACAAACTACACGATCATTAAGCTACAACACCAAACTTAAAGTTACCACAGCCAAATATTATATTCCAAGTGGCCGCTGTATTCAGGCCATTAATTATGCTGAAAAAAATGAAGATGGCAGCGTAGCCAAAATTCCTGATTCATTGCAAACTGCTTTTAAAACATCTATAGGTCGTACCGTTTATGACGGTGGTGGTATTTCACCGGACATTGATGTTAAAAATCCGATGATGAGCAATATTGCTATTTCCCTGATTAGAAAAAATCTGATTTTTAAATACGCAACTATTTATAGGGTAAATCACGATCAAATTCCCCCAGCTAAAACATTTAAGCTCAGCGATGAAGAATACCAACAATTTATTGAATATCTACAGGACAAAGAATACGATTATACGACTGAGAGTGAAGAATTGCTTTCAGATCTGAAAGAAGCCAGTAAAGATGAAATGTATTTTGATGCTATAGAGGCAGAATTGGACAGTTTAATGTCAAAAATTAAGCATGATAAAAACAAGGATCTAAGAAAGCATAAAACTCAGATTAAAGCCCTTTTAGAAGAAGAAATAGCGAGTAGGTATTACCTTTCAGCCGGGCGTTTGATCGCTTCTTTCGATACCGACAAATATGTTAATAAAGCAGTAGAGGTATTGGAAAACAATTCAGATTATCAGCAAATATTGAGTGTTAGTGCTGATCAAAAATAATTGTATAAATGACCGGACCAATTATACTGCATATTGAAAGCAGTTCTGATATTTGTTCTGTTGCAGTGTCTCGTGGTTCTATACTGATCGATTGCATTGAAGGCAATGAAAAAAATGCACACGCCCAGAACCTCTTGCCTTTTATTGATAGACTTTTAAGTCAAAACAATATTCTTAAAACAGAACTTGCAGCAGTTTCTATTTCTGCAGGACCGGGATCTTATACCGGTTTGAGAATTGGTACATCCACAGCAAAAGCCCTGTCCTATTCTCTTAAAATTCCGCTCATCAGTGTATGTACTTTAAAAAGCCTTGCAAGCGCAGCAAAAGATCAATTGCCAGATGCAAAGCATTATATCCCATTTATAGATGCAAGAAGATTGGAAGTTTATACAGCGATAATTAATCATGATATTGAATATTTACGTAAACCCGAAGCGATAGATTTTGCCAAACAAGACTTTAATTTCCCCGAAAAAGCCGTTTTTTTCGGCAACGGCAGCATTAAAATGGAAGAACATATTAATGAAAATGCCGGAATAATGTTAAATAATATTAATTTCTCTGCAAAAAACTTAATAAAAACAGCTTTTTCACAATATTCTATTAAATATTTTGATGATGTTGCTTATTTTGTGCCTAATTATTTAAAAAACTATCAGTTAAACAAAAGCAAAATTTAAATTAAATGACTACATTATTTTATTTCATAATTAAATTAAATTAAAATGGCAACAGTTAATCCAAAAGAAAAATTAGTACTCTCCGAAGAAAAAGGAAAAGGGCAAATAGTCGTTGACTATGCAGTACTGAAAAAAGCAGTACTCGCTTTACGAGCTATGAATCATCCTTTGAGAAAGAAAATTCTTGAACTTTTAGAAACAAACAAAAACCTTACAGTTACAGAAATCTACGTAAAGCTACGTCTCGAACAGTCTGTAGCTTCTCAACATCTTGCTATTCTAAGAAGAGAGGCCATCGTTTCTACTAAAAGAGAAGGAAAATTTATTTATTACAATTTAAACAAAAAAAGAATCAGCGAAATAAATCAAATGGTTAATGATTTAGCTGTTTAAAATTTAACTTTATTAAGAAAGGCTTTATTCCAAATGGATTAAAGCCTTTCTTTTTATATTTCAAACCGCTTTTTCATCTTTCTACTTCTTTTATAAAATAATTATTGCTGCTCTTAAACAATTTTATGTTTGTTTCTGTTACTATTTTCTAAATATATAAAAGATGAAAAACCTCCCCAAAACTAAAGAAGCCGTTGCTATCCTGCGTGCATTGAACCATCCATTGAGAATGAAAATTTTAAAGTATATTGACAAAGAGCGATCAACTAATGTCAATAAAATATACAATACTTTAAAAATTGAGCAATCTGTTACTTCTCAGCACCTCAGTATTTTAAGAAATGCAAAACTGGTAAATTCCCAAAGAGAAGGTAAAAAGATCATCTACAGCATCAACTACGCTAATATTGATAAATGTGTGAAAGCAATAGAGGCTTTCAATCAGAAGTAAAAATTTAATGTTAAGCTGATTCAATTTCATATGCGTACAATTGCAAGCGCATGAATTGACAGGTGAGGAAGCTAAAAACATCCTGGTATAGAATATTATAGAATCTTTAACTTTACCTTATGATACCAAGGTTGTATTTTGACACCTCTGTTTTTGGAGGTGTTCATGATAAGGAATTTGAAAAAGAAACCAAGCAGCTTTTTAAAATGGTAAAGCAAGGAAAAGTTATTTGCTTGTATTCTGACATAGTTGAAGTTGAAATAGAAACTGCCCCAAAAACAGTAAAGGCACATTTCACTCAAATACCTAACGACTGTAAAGAGTACCTGGAAATCAACGAGACGGCTGAGAATCTTGCCAGACAATACATAAAAGAGAAAGTAGTCGGAAAGACAAGTTTAAACGATTGTCGCCACATTGCTATAGCAACCATTCAAAAAGCCGATTTTTTAGTGAGCTGGAATTTTAAGCATATCGTTAATGTTTTCAGGATACAAGGTTACAATTCGGTCAACTTGAAAAATGGATATAAACAGTTAGAAATTAGATCACCTAAAGACATTATAACTCATGGATAAGATTAACACCACTGAAAAGAAAGAATTTAAGACGGTAGAATTTTTTAGAAAGGTTAAGGAGCAAATTGCTAAAGAAACCTATAACATGAGCTTTCAGGAATTGAAAGAATACCTTAAAAAACGAAAATTGCAGAAGAAATAAAAATTTCTACAACTTATACCTCTCCGATATTTCTAACATGCGCTTAATAGGCTGTATGGATTTTTCTATCAGTTCCTTATCCAATTCAATTTCTGCTAATTTTAATAATATATTTTAGCGGACTTGACTTTTATATACAAAAAGACCAAGAGACACACGTTCAATTTGAATTTAATCAGTCAGTTTTCAAAGACTGCAAATTTGATTCTATTTGATATCTTTGGAACTATGCACACTATAATAAAGTCTAACATTAAAGAGATACAAGAAATATGCTTACGGCATTCGGTAGCAGAATTGTATCTATTTGGTTCGGCTGTTTTAGATTCATTCAATGATAAAAGCGACTTGGATTTTGCTGTTCTATTTAAAGAATCCCTTGATCCTATTCAGCATGGTGATGCATTCTTTGGCTTATTGGATGATTTAGAAAAGTTATTCAATAGACGAATTGATCTTATTTCATACAGAGCCCTTAAAAATCCAATTTTCATAGAAGAAGTAGATAATTCAAAAGTATCCTTGTATGCTGCCTAAATCTACCCTTAAATATTTACTGGATATTGAATCTATTATAACAGAATTGGAGAATATTATTGAACTACATGATAGAGACTATTCCAAATTCAGCTCTGACTTTATTTCAATAAGAGCAGTCGAACGAGATTTAATGATTATTGGAGAAGCAGTTAACAAATTAATTAAGTTAGAACCAAACATTACAATATCGAGCTCCAAACACATTATTGGTTTAAGAAACATGATAGTCCATGCTTATGATTCAATTGATCCCACAACTTTATGGAGAATATTAATCAAAGATATTCCATTGCTCAAAAAAGAAATTTCTGACTTGAAAGGATAAGCAATATTCTACTATATAAAACCTACAACTTATGCTTCGCTGATATTTCCAACATACGCTTAATAGGCTGTATTGATTTTTTTATCAGTTCCTTATCCAATTCAATTTCGGGCAGCTCCTCTTTTAAACACAAATACAATTTCTCCAAGCTGTTCAATTTCATATGCGGACAATCATTGCAAGCACATGAGTTATCAGGTGGTGCAGGTATAAAGGTCTTGTGCGGACTGTATTTTTGCATTTGATGTATAATACCGGCTTCTGTTGCCACTATAAAGGTGTTTGCTTCACTTTCCCTGGTATAGTTTAAAAGCCCTGTTGTAGAGCCTATAAATGCCGCTTTTTCCAATACAGCATCTTCACATTCCGGGTGGGCTATAAAAACAGCATCGGGATGCTCTTCCTGCAATTGTATAATCTTTTGCAGCGAAAAAATTTCATGTACCATACAGGCACCATCCCAAAGCAACATATTTCTGCCTGTTTTCTTATTGAGGTATGCACCAAGATTTCTGTCAGGCGCAAATATCAGGGGTTGGTCTTTCGGAAAACTTTCTATAATATGAACAGCATTGGTGGAAGTACACACCACATCGCTCAAGGCTTTTATTTCTGCACTGCAATTCACATAAGTCACCACTTTGTGATCGGGATGCTTTGCTTTGAATGCAGCAAATAAATCGGGCGGACAGGAATCGGCCAGTGAACATCCTGCATTTAAGTCGGGCAAAATCACCTTTTTGCCAGGACTCAAAATTTTAGCGGTTTCTGCCATAAAATGCACCCCGGCAAATACAATTATATCGGCATCAGTTTCAGCTGCTTTTTGCGAAAGACCCAATGAATCTCCAATATAATCGGCAATATCTTGTATGTCGGCATCCTGATAATAGTGGGCAAGAATAATGGCATTTTTTTGTTTTTTTAATTTTTCAATGGCTTCAAAAAGATCAATAGTAGGATCAATTATTTCCTGAAGGAAGCCAAATTTTTTCACTTCTTTTACTGCTAAGCTCATTTATTGGTTATTATTATTCTTTTAAAAAAAATTATTACTACCATCAGTACTGTGAATTTGTCAGTAAATTTCTGCAATTATTTTTGCTTTTGTACTTATCAAATTTCAGGCTTTGTTTACAAACAGCCAATGCACATAATTAAGTGTTGATTTTCAGTAAACAAAGCAATGTATCCACAGCCTGTTGAAAGCTATAAACGTATAAAAACAACATAAAGTTGTCGGTTGAATTGTGGCAAAAAATTGTAGATAAGTAAAGAAACCAAAAGGATAAGTTTTGAAAACTTTTGCTTGTAGAATTGGAAAAATTTAGGGGTGTATTACTCAAAAATTTTCTCAATTTCTTTGCACAGAAAAAAACAAATCGAGTGGATAAGTTGTAAAATTAAAACACTGAAAATCAATGAAAAATAAGAGGGTTAAAATGCATTTGTTTATAAAAAAAACTGGCCTATTACTTGTATAAATTCATTTCTTTGATATAGGCCTCTACTTTGTGGTGCAGGTAGTATTTTACGCTTTTGTTTTCTGCTATGTTTTTGCGGATGTGGGTGGAAGAAATATCAATCTGTGGAAAGTGGAATATTTTAATGGAGGGATGATCTTTCAGTTCAGCTTCTATTTCGAAGCCCGGGCGTTCATACACCAGGATTTTATATTCCTTCAAAAGCAAATCCGCATTTTTCCATTTTTTCAGTCCTTTAAGATTGTCGCCACCCATAATAAGAGAAAAGCTATGTTCAGGAAATTTTTCCTGCATATGTGTAAGTGTGTCTATGGTATAACTTGGTATGGGCAGATGAAATTCAAAATCAGTGGGAGAAATTTTAGGATGGTCTTCGGTGGCCAATTCTGTAAGATGCAGTCTGTCGTATTGATTTAAAAGACTTTGCTTCTTTTTAAAGGGGTTTTGTGGAGAAACGACCAGCCATATTTTGTCGAGCGCGGCAGCTTCCAAAATCTGGTCGGCAATAATCTGATGCCCAATATGAATGGGGTTAAAAGAACCGAAAAATAAGCCGATTTTCATTTTTTATTTATGTAAGCGTATCCTGTAAATGTCGCTAATATAGCCAATAGCCACAAAGGGACTATTTATTTTTCATTTTCTTTGTGTTCTTTGTGTCTTCGTGGCAAAACATAGCCACTAAGTCGCCAGGGCACAAAGAAAAGTAAATTTCCTTTTGTAAAAGATTCACATTGGTTCTTAGTAACTGAAGGCTAAAAAATTTAGCCGGCATCAGATTACCTTTGTGTCTCCGTGCCTTTGTGACCAAAACATATCGCTAATATTGGCACAAAGCCGCAAGGGCGCTAAGTAAGTTAGAGTTTTGAAAATCAAATTGAATACCCTGGGCTAAATAAAGCTTTGTTTTATTACCTAATTTTTTCTGCCGCTAAGTCGCTATGTAAAATTTGATTTTCTTTGTGTCTCCGTGCCTTAGTGGCGAAATGCATTTATTAATAGTAGGGGCGCACGGCCGTGCGCCCCTACTATCAATGTAAAGTCTGGTTGTTTACTAAAAAGCTGCAAAAATACCGTCTGACCGATAGGTTTATATTATTCTTTGTGCTCTTGGTTACTTTGTGGTTAAAAGAATAACAATCATTCGTGCATTCGTGGCGAAACAAACAACGCTCTTTGCATATTCGTGCATTCGTGGCAATGTACATTTAAATCAAAAATTGACCTTTTTCATAAATCTTCTCGCCATCTGCATATATCTCCCCATCTTTTTTCATATCGGCAATCAAATCCCAGTGCACCGATGATTCGTTCTTTCCGCCCGTATTCAAATAAGATTGACCAATGGCCAAATGCACGGTCCCCCCTATTTTTTCGTCAAACAAAGTATGCTTGGTCGGTCGCTGAATGCCGTAATTCGTAGCGATGGCCACCTCACCAAAATAGTGCGTACCCGGAATCTCCATAATCTTGTCAAAGAAATCAGCACCCTGATCTACCGACCATTTCGTGATGTAACCATCCTTTACTTCCAGTTTCACACCCTGCACCTCATTGCCATTATATACAGATGGATAATCAAAATAAATATGCCCATTGGCTGAATCCTCCACAGGAGAAGTAAAAACCTCGCCCGAAGGCATATTGTTACAACCATCTGAATTCTGCCAGATGCGACCCTCCACATTCAGTGTAATATCCGTGCGGCCATTCACATAGCGGATTGTCTTGCACTTGTTCAAGTGATCCACAATGCCCTGCTGCATTTTGCGCACTTTAAGCCACTCCTCCACCGGATTTTCGTGGTAGAGATAACAAGCAGAAAAAACAAAATCCTCATAATCGCCCATCGACATGCCCGCCACCTGAGCCAGTGCAGCCGTGGGAAATACACAAAGCGAACGCTTCATGCTGCCATTTCCCGTCCTTTCGCTGTAGATTTTTGAAATGCCCGCAGAAGCATCCTTCAGCCGCTTCATTTTCTCATTATCCGCATCCTTTAGCGCATTTACATTGTAGGGCGCCTGAATGCTCAGGAAAGCATCAAAATTTTCAAAGGCATAGCGCTTCAGCTCCGATTCCTTTTGCAGCAGTTCGGCATCCGCATTATCGAGCAAGATGTTTTGTTGATCCTCAAAATCCAGGAAAAACTCCACCTGCGCCCCAGCTTGCAATGCTGCGCGATACAATTCCTTCAGCAGCGGTTCTGCCAAAAAAGTAGATTTTACAAACAACTTTTCGCCCTTTTCCATGTGCAGCGAATAGTTGATCAACAGATCCGCATATTTTTCGTAAATACTCTTTTTCATAGGCTTATTTTTAATGGAACGCTAATGACGCGGATGATTATGATAAATTAAATCTGCGAGAACCAGCTCAATCAGCGCAACCTGCGTTCTATCCCACAAAGATGGGTTAAAAATAAGGGAAGCAGAAAACAATCCTACACCAATATTGAATCATTGAATCAATTCATTAGCAAATCAAATCATCAGAATGGCGTGCCCCTTCGGGTCGGGCTGATCCGCTCTATCTTTTGGGGCGGAGGCAAAGTGTTGCAAATGGACTTTGGAATGAGCTTCCGCTGGTCGCTATCCCAAAGCCCGCAACACATAGTTGCCCCGCCCCAAAAGGATGCCGCTTCCATCCCTCACGCGGGTTTGCGTTTTTGAACAACATTCAGGATACTGGATTAAAATCCAGGAATATATCTTTCGAATTGTAAATCCGAAAGAGCGGCCTTGTAGATTAATCTGTCCGAATAATTTCTGTCGGGTTGATTGAAATCGTCATTCTGAATGAAGCGTAGCGGAATGCCCGCCTGACCCCCGCCCGTACCGAAGTACGTTCGGGCGGGCGGCAGGGCAGGAAGAATCTGGTTGGATTAAGTAGTGGGCATTTATATAGCCATTGGAAATTTATCCCCAACAATTATCAAATTGATGATACCAAGTACAAATAAAAAATCCCGTCTTTGCTACAAATCTCTGACGTGGCACGTCAGGCTTCACTTAGACGGGATATGCAATTTTACATAATTCTCAGCATTTAAACAACTAAATTTTTTTGAACAAAGTTTGAAAGTGAGTTTCTCTTACAGCGACAGCATTCTTTTGAAAACCTGCATAAACCTAAGTTTTTGCCCTTGCTACGCTTCTAGCGAGCAAGGAATTGGATTGCATCTTGCAATTTTTAATACAGCCAGAGGCGGGCCAAATTTCCACTTGCGAGACGCAAGCGGAAGCAAAACATTTAATGAGGTATAATATTTTTTATCTTTATCAATCTTGAATAATTAAAGAAGGGTGTTTTTCATACATAGCCAGCGCAAATTGTGCATCAAAGAGCTGGTGGAACATTATAAAAAGCCTTGTATAATGAAAGTGCTGTTATTTTAGCGTCACTAGAAAAATTTGATTTAGGTATGAAAAACGAAATTGTTTTATATCGACCAAATGAATTAGCAGAGCATATTGAAGTGCGACTTGATGAAGAAAACGAAACTTTTTGGCTTACCCAAGAGCAAGTTGCACAACTATTTGGGCGAGACAGAACAGTAATAAGCAAGCACCTCAAAAATATTTTCAAAGAAGAAGAATTAGAAGAAAAAGTGGTATGTGCATTTTTTGCACATACCACTAAACACGGAGCGATAAAAGGTAAAACACAAAACAAAAGTGTAAAGTATTACAATCTTGATGCAATTCTTTCTGTAGGCTATAGAGTAAACTCCAAACAGGGAACACAATTTCGTATTTGGGCAAGCCGAGTTTTAAAAGACTATTTATTGAAAGGATATGCCATCAATAACCGAATGAATCGATTGGAAGACAATTTTGACTCACTTGAAAACAAGGTAAACCAAATAGACCTACAAATCAATACGCACCTTATTCCTACTCAAGGCATTTTTTTCAACGGACAAATGTTCGATGCCTATGTGTTTGCTGCAGATCTTATAAAAAGTGCACAAAAGGAAATTATCCTCATCGACAACTATGTGGACGAAACAGCATTGAATCTGCTAACAAAGCGAAGTAAAAATATTGAAGCCACTATTTACACCAAAAACATAAGCAAGGCATTGCGGCAAGACCTTGAAAAACACAACAGCCAATATCCTCCCATTAAAATACTAAGCCTGCGAGACAGTCACGATCGGTTTTTAATCATTGACCAGAAGGAACTCTATCATATTGGAGCTTCTTTGAAAGATTTAGGTAAGAAGTGGTTTGCCTTTTCCAAGATGAGTGACCTCTTGCCCGAATTACTGGATAAATTGGATGAACAGGAATAAAATGTATGAAACAAGATCCCAAAGCAAAGCATTTAATGAGTTATAATATTTTTTATCTTTATCAATCTTGAAAAATTAAAGTAGGGTGTTTTTTATATATAGCCAGCCAAAATGGAGAGCTATGTTTGATTTTATCATACCTATAAACGAGTTATCCATAATTTAAAAAAAAACCAATGTTTACAGATTATACAGACGATTTAAATGGCGAATTTATTAATCAAATCGAAAATCTCAACGGATACAACGAATTCGATTTTTACTATATAATCAATGCTTTTGGCAGTGTAATGTCTGGACATTCGGAATTCTTTGACTGTTGGATTTATGAATCAAATGATAGATGGTGTGTAGGTTTTTGGATTAACGGAAACTATCTTCTAAATAGCAGGAATTTGACAAAGGAAGATATTACTATAATTAATAGTAAAGTCAATTTCAGCCAATTTAAAATAAATGGTTTTCATTTTGCTGGAGATACCGAAATCATTGAACAATTGGCGCAAATAAATTCAGACTTTTCTCTCGAACCTTTTAAAGAAAGATATTATTATAACCTAAATTATCTAAAGCTTAAATCAAAATTCACGAATGAAGTAAGTGCAGTAAGTAAAGAGGATGTGTCAGAAATAGCAGTTCTTTATCAACAATATTTTCACGAGGAATACAATGGCGTAAACGATAAGGATTTACAATCTATGGAAGATAAAATAGAAAGTCTACGTTTACGAAAATTGATTTTCAAATTAACAATAAGTAATAAAATTATCGGATTTTGTACTATAATGAGTTTTTTAAATCAAGAACCGAATATGATTGGAACAATATTTATAGATACAAATCATAGAATGAATGGAAATGGAAAGCATTTACTATCTTATGTTACTAATAAAATTTACAAATCGAACAATCAGATTTTACTTATGACAACTAAAGAAAGTTTAGCATCTAACAAAATGGTTGAATCTGTAGGCTTTGAAAAACAATACGAACACTCTGATAGGTTAATAAAAAACTATGGCTAACATCGGTTTTAAGCAATTGGGGTTTTGGCACTTAAATGAATAAAGCAAAGGTCAGTGCTAGATCGAAAAGTTAGGGCAAGAAATCCCCAACTACTCATAGCCGAGGACCGTTAGCTATCATCAAGGATAACCAATATAAATGAATCAAAAATTTCACATAAAAGTCTTCAAAATAAAAGAATCTCACTATTTGCTTCGTGACAAATCATTTGAAGAGTCTGTGCAAATAATTATAGAGAACCATAAAAAACATATATACGCAGGTGTCGATGACATTGATACATTTAATATCCAATTTGAAGAAGGTGAAGTTGAAGATTTCAAATTTGCATCATATTGCTATAATCAACCAGAAGAGAGACATTATTGGAGATTATTCTTACCAGATTATATTGGTCAAGATCAAAATTTCAGCATCATAAAATTTTCATATGTCCTTTTCACTAGCTACAACAACTCCATTTATTGTGTTATTGGTGGTAGTGGAATAGGGGTGATTAAAACATTTATTAACCCTACTTTTGGAATTGATGTTTACAGTAGAATAGCTAAACCTGCTGAAGATTTGGTTATAGAGATAAAATCGAGATCAATTGCAAATAATGTGTCCCTTCAAACCACAACCTACAATTACAACCAAACTGTAGCTGATACAATTGAATTTTCTGAAATTCCTGCAGTGATGAAAATCGTTGTTAGAGATGAATTGAAAAATGGGTTTTTCTCAGATTTTGGACTAGACATCAATCAAGCTATTCTGGAAGTTGGTTCTTATTTCTGTCTCAGAAAAATGATTTCATTTGATGATCTTCTACAATTAATCAAACTATTAGATAATCTAATCAAGAATGTAGAAGCAGTTGATTTGTCCTTTTTCAAAAAAATTGAAAATGAAGAACTAATAGAATTACTCGACACCAAACTCATAAGTTCAATTATAGAGGACGTAAAACAATTCTCTTATCAAAACTTAGACATGGTTGACCGAAGAGATATAGACATCGTTCATCCAACCAAGCTTGAGAATTTCTATGAATGCGACAAATACATAGTAAGGTTTAAGAATTCAAGAGGATCAACAGATAAACTAATTGAGAACAGGCAAAAACTCTACATTGCTTCAATAGAACACATTTACAATAGGCTTGAAGGTGATTTTGAAGATTTCAATATCAAGAATGAAATTTATAAAAACCAAATTAGAGGAGTTAGGAATCATGAGGAGATAACCTATGGAACTTTTCTAAATCATATAGTTGCAGAATTAACAGACCAAAATAAAAGGTACTTTAAAATAGACAGAGAATGGTACCATATTAAAGATGTCTTTCTACAAAAGTTAACCGATTCTGCTATAGATAAGTATCAACGATATAAGCTTGAAGACAATCTGTTAAAGCAATGGAGAGGCTCAATTAGTGAAGGTGAATATAACCAGCAGCAAGATGGAGTTAATTCGTACAACCTAGACAAACTATTAATTGACAATATTGAATTATGCGATGTACTTCAAATTAGAGATGACAAACTTTATTTCATTCATGTTAAAGATGGCTTTGACGTCAAACTTAGAGATTGTTACATCCAAGTGGTATTAGCTGCAAAACGATTGAACATTGATCTGAGTGACAACACAGGCGAAAATTATCTCATACCAACGCTCACGGAATACAACTCGCAAAGTCCAACTAATCAAATTAATATTCCAGAGATTGTAGATCACTTAATAGACGGTTCAATCCAAGTGATTTTTGTTTTAGCCTATAGAAATAAAACCAAATACCAAGGAACAGCAATTGAAAAAATTAGAGAAAGTAAATCAAATATTGCGAAATATTCCATAGTCAATGTAGTCAAAGAAATGAATGAAATATATGATTTAAAGTTAATTGATATTAGTACAATAAGTGACGATAGCTAATCAAGTAGACGGCTGAAGGTCAAATGACCGCCAGTGCGCCCCTAAATCTAGCGCATTTGCAGCTCAGCCTGAAGCATAGAGAATGCGTGCTTAATTTAAGGACTCTTTATTTTCTTCTGACATAAATTAAAAGTTTTGTTTAAATTGGTTTTATAAAGATTAACTACCATACCAAAAAACTACGAAATCAAAATGATCGATCTTTTAGCCTTACTTGATCTACCAAAGCACCCTAAAACAGCTTTATTCGCCTTTTTAGTATTAGCACCATTTTGGTATCTTAATATTGTAACTTTTAATATTAACTCTGTTTTTACTCAAAGTATGGAAGTGCCTATAATATTTGCATCCTGTCTTGCAAGTCTTCATCTTTTTATTAGTTATCTATTGGTTTTATTTTGGCAAAATTGGTTTTATAATAATGCATTTGTTAAGATGCAAAAAGAACCTGTTTATATGTTTGTATTTACTACATCCGTAAGTGTAGCAATAGTATCACTTCTTTCTTACTTTTTCTATTCATTTGGTTATAGGTTTTACTGGTTGGTTAGTACTATCCTCTTTGGTGAGAGTTTTATGGCATTCTTCTTTTTTATGAAATGTAAATTTAGAGGAGACTTTTCCAAAAGCGAGTAAAACAAGGTGGAATAAAGTTATTTTAATAATAGTCACCATTACCATGTATGTTTGATATAGTGGACTAACTTCTTCCTCTTGTTTATGTTTTAACATAAAATTTTATTTAAATTGGTATTATAAAAAGTAACTATTATGCCGAAGAACTACGAAATCAAAATGATTGATGGGGGTATTAGATTATATCTGGAAAGTACTCACAACCAAACCATTTATTATTTTAGACATATAAATGGGGATAATTTATCTTCTATCCCTTTTCCAACTATATTGATATCTGTTAAAAAACCAGACATCTCTAATAATGCTGTAATTTCTCTTGTTAAAACATTAAAAGAAACAGAAACTATGAAGAAACAATTTTCTGATCAATTCCCTGACTGTTATTTTTTGGAGAACCCAGAGAACTATACACGCGGTCAGTTAGATTTTTTATTATCTGAATTTAAGTCTGAAAAGTAGTGTAGTTTTATCATTTAAATCTTAATCTTTACTGGTTCGCATTTTGCAGTATAGTAGTCAGCAGGGCAAAAGCGAGCCTATTTATCAAATCCAGAATTTCTTATTTTAGTCAAATATCTGAAAAAAATAAAAACCATATGATAGTTTTAATTATTAGTTTGCTGGTTTTGTGTAGTTGTAATATGTCTAGCCAATCAGAAAATGATTACAACAGTAAAGGAGTTGCTAAAGACAAGCGAGGAGATTTTAGAGGAGCAATATCAGACTATAATGAGGCAATAAAGATTGACCCTAAGTTTGCTATAGCATACAACAATAGAGGTCTTACCAAAGACAAGCTTGGAGATTATAAAGGGGCAATATCAGATTTTAATGAGGCAATAAAGATTGACCCAACAGTTTATCATTTTTACCGCAATAGAGGTCTTACCAAAGCCAAGCTTGAAGATTATAGAGGTGCATTATCAGACTTTAATGAAGCAATAAAGATTGACTCTAAGGATTCTCAAGCTTACTACGATAGAGGATTTATTAAAGACAAGCTTGAAGATTACAGGGGTGCAATATCAGACTATAATGAGGCAATAAAGATTGACCCTAAGTTTGCTATAGCATACAACAATAGAGGTCTTGCCAAAGACAAGCTTGGAGATTATAAAGGGGCAATATCAGATTTTAGTGAAGCAATAAAGATTGACCCTACTGATGCTTTAGCTTACCGCAATAGAGGTCTTACCAAAGCCAAGCTTGAAGATTACAGGGGTGCAATATCAGACTATAATGAAGCAATAAAGATTGACCCTACTGATGCTTTAGCTTACCGCAATAGAGCTCTCACTAAAGGCAAGCTTGAAGACTTTAGAGGAGCATTATCAGACTTTAGTGAAGCAATAAAGGTTGACCCTACCGATGCTTTAGCTTACTATGGCAGAGGTGTTCTTAAATTAATAACATATAAAATGAATGAAGGTTGTATAGATTTGAGTAAAGCAGGAGAGTTGGGATATCATGAAGCTTACGATTTGATAAAAAAACATTGCAATTAACAATAAAATATTATGCAGCTAGAAAGATAAATGTTTAGGAGGCACACTTAATAGAAACTTGATACTTTTTAACCATGTTACTTTATAAATTGGGATTGTTTAGGCAAATAATATATATTCAGTAAACCACCTCTAAGAATGGATGGAATCTTTGATGTTTTAATAATTATCGGAATAATACCTTTTTTAGTAATATTTACCGTAATATCATTAGGGTTGGGTGCATTTACTTTGCAAAAATTAGGTTTAGAAAAAAAAGATAGTAAAGGAGACAGCATAGCCCATAATGTTATTAGATTTTTTGTAGGAGCAATTGTTTTTATAATAGTGTACGGTATTTACACTTCAATATTTCCATCTCCACATCCTGATGAATTTGAAATGCCGTATAGGCGTTGATAATTCCTGAAACCTCTAAAAATGGGTTTGTATCGCTTATTTTTTAAGTGAATAAATTAAGCAAAAACAACTACATTAAATTTTAATAGTATTCAATTGTTCTTTTGACGGCATATGTAATAGAATCACCAATTGAAATGTATTGTTTAATCCAGTTGCCCTTATCGTCATAATCGTATTGATAGTTGAGATTTTCAAGTTTAAATGGCACATCGTAAAGCATAACCATTTCACCGCCTATTTCTACTTCAATGGAGTCCATGTTTGGAGATTCCATTTCATGTTTAATTATATCACCTTGTTCGTTATAAGAAATTTTGTGTTTAAGTATCTCCTCATCATTGTTATCGTATAAATTTAATCCTATTAAAAGATTGTCTTTATAATGAAATTTATAATAAGTATCAACTCCTTGTTTTGCATAATTAATATATTCATATGGTCTATACATATAATCAAAAAATTCATAACCGGTTAATGTTTTTGCAGCAATATCGCCAAAATCATAAATGATATCAGACTTTTCAACCTTATTTTCAGTTTTGTAATCGTATTTAATTGTTTGGAGTAGAGTTGAATCCTTACTATATGGTGAATATATATATGTATAAATAGAAGTTAAACTTGCTTTAGAGTCGTAATTAAATTCTAATATTTCATTAAGCTTGTTGTTATTTTTCAGTTTTAAAATAATGTTATTATTTCTATCGTATTTGATTAGTGATGTGTCATTGTGCATATTACCTTGCCGATTAACTATTTTTACTACTTTGCCTTTATCATCATAAAATAATTTAGTAAAGTCTCTAAGAGGGAATACATTGAATTTTTCATGAAGAGAAAATGAGTCATATGGTATGTCAGTAAATTTTTCCACAAGTTTTCCCTCTGAATTTTTTTTAAATAGACTCTTGCGAAAAATGAATAATATAGATTCTAGATAACCGTCTTTATTGAAAAATAATTTTTTATCTCGCCCATATGAAAGCTGAAAATCATCAAAAAAATACGGATCAGAGAAAGGATATTTAAAATTTAATCCATTTTTTGAATCATACAAAATTTCGTGCTCAGGTTCTGTTAAAATTATTTCCCCGAATTCTTTTTTAGCACCAAAGGTTTTTTTTTCTACACTTTTAACAAGCCCCTTCAACCTATACTTTTTAGTAGTTTTTATTAGTTCTAAATCTTCATAAATAGTGTAGCTGTTATTTTTTTTGTTGTTATAACAAGAATTAAGCGATATAAGAAAAAAAAGAGCTAGGAATAAAAGTTTGCTACTATGCATGTCTAATTACAGTTTATATAATGATTATTCAAGTAAATACTGACTATATTGTATTTATTAATACTTTTCAATAAGCTGTATTTATTAGCTTCGGCTGGGGGTAAGAAATAATCATTATTATAATTTGTAGATATTTTTATTATATCACCTGAATTAAATTCATTTTTATTCATTGATAATGGGTGAGATTTCAAAAATATATCATTTTGATAAAGAGCAATGTTAAATACGATATCTCCTTTTTTAAAATTAATTTTTGAATTGTTCTTCAACTTTACTTCAAAATATTTAGTCCCTTTAAATGATGAAAAATTATAGTCTACATCTAAAACTTCAATATCATCTTTATTGAAAGAAATATTAATAAAAGTATTTGCTTTGGATTCTACTTCTGAACATTCGGAATTCCGTATTTTTTTAGAAATTTCTAAATCAGACATTTTGGTATTTATACAGCCCAACTTTTCGCAAATTTCATACGGTTTATTATCAAAAGGAGCTATTAATCCCTTTGAGTCAATTATTTTAAGTTCTTCTTCAATTTCTCCAATAAACAATATTATATTTTTACCCTTTTTTCCATAACCTAACGGACTGGCATTCGCAAAAACTTTAAAATAATTTTTATTTACTTCTCTAGTATCTATAACTTTATAATCATCTATTTTAGTGAATCTTTTAAAGCTGCTGAACTTTGGATATAATTCTAAAGCTTGCTTATTATCCTCAAATTGATATGCAATAAGAAAATTTTCAGCTACATGTAGGGCATTCTTTTCTGAATAATGACAAGAGCTTAGAATAAAAATACATGTTGATAGGACAATACTTATTTTCATATCCATTTTTTGCTTTAGATTTTTTATCTGAAAAAAAATGCAAAACAATTTTAAAGAATTAAACGCAGAGTATTTTATTTAAAGCAGTTTAGCAGAAAAAACATTTCTAAAGAAATTTTTCTGTCGCAATATTTAAACCTTAAAATTAAGTATTTTTCCTTCTTTAAATTTTATTGCCTACTTTTTAATGAGAAAATAATAGATGTGGTGTCAATTGTTCGATTAAGTAGGTGTCCCCCCCCCGCTGGAGAATAGCACCTATGCTCAAAGCAAAGCCTTCTTGTATCTTCAGTAAACGGACAAAATCACATTCACAAACCCCACAACAAAAAACCACAGACATGACCTACCAATATTTTAAAGTTGACATTGAAAACAAAGTAGCGAAAGTTGCTTTCAACAGGCCGGAAAAGTCAAATGCGCTTCACATGGAGGCCTGGCAAGAAATGCAAAGCATTTTTGAAACACTTTCAAATACTCCTGAAGCAAGGGCAATTGTGCTGTCAGGAGAAGGGAAAAACTTTTGTGCGGGGATTGATTTAGAGTTGTTGATGTCGGTGGCCCAATACAATGATATAGCATGTTCCGGAAAGAAAAGCGAGAAAATAAGAAGCCTGGTGCTGAGGCTACAGGAAGCCGTTACAGCAATAGAAAAGTGTAGCAAACCGGTATTGGCTGCTGTTCATGGCGGATGTATTGGAGGCGGGCTTGACATCGTCTCAGCTTGCGATATGCGCTATTGTAGTGAGGATGCATATTTCACGATCAAGGAAATTGATTTGGGCATGGTCGCTGATCTTGGAACCTTGCAGCGCTTGCCAAAATTAATTTCTCCCGGAATGGTCTCTGAAATGGCATATACCGGCAGAAAGGTCCACGGAACGGAGGCCAGGAATATTGGCCTGGTCAACCAGTGTTATCCTACAAGAAATGAACTAATGGAAGGCGTTGCGGAAATTGCGGCAGTCATAGCCGCTAAATCTCCTTTATCTATCCGTGGAACCAAAGATGTTTTGAGATATGCCAGAGATCATTCCGTAGATGATGCGCTAAATTATATGTCAACCTGGAATGCAGGAATGTTGCTTTCTGATGATCTAACAGAAGCATTCAAATCTACCATGGAAAAGCGCAAGCCTAATTTTGAAGATTAAAATACGCCACAAGACATAACCCTTGCAACAGCGGTGCTCAGAATTTACAGTTCCTCATGGTAATTTGCGTTTTCTAATTTCATTTACGGGAATGAGGACATTGAGTGTCCCGTACCCGAAGGGTTGGGATGTATCGAAATGACCGGGATTGAAAATGAAACCCTTTAGCAAAGACCAACTGTCGGTTTTTTCGGCAAATCCAGAAATATAACTTTAAGATTGTAAATCCAAAAGAAGGGTCGCGCCATCCAATTTAACTTTTAAGCAATGGAAAAAATGAAGGTTGTTTTATAAGTAAACATCCAACTTCCTGCTGTGAAAGAATGGCGTACAGGCAATGAGCAAAGCCTTCTTGTGCCTTTTATACGATTTCATTTAATGCCATTTGGTCTGATAAATAGCGCACATTTAATGCCCATGAGGTATATCGAATGCCCGACTTCCGCAGCCAGTTCGGACATGCACTTTTTAAAAACCATGCCAGCATATTTACTAAAATGTAAACTTTAAACCTGCTCTTTCCAATTTACGGAAACTTATTTTGTAACTTAGGCGTATGCATATTGTAGAGGTTTCATCGAACAAAAAGCACCAAGTAGAGGTAAAGCTCGTGGAAGATGTTGATTTTAAATCAATTGGGAAAGAGCGTTATTTCTTTGATTGGAAGCTGGAGCGAAAATATGAGATATATAAATTACAAATCGTGGGAACAAGAGATATTTTAGGTCTTATTTCTTTGGAGAGAATACCAAGTGAATGGAGAGTGCACATTAGACTTCTTACTGTTTCTGTTGAAAACAAGGGAACAGATAAAAAGTACGATAAAATAACAGGAAATTTAATCGCCCATGCCGCAAAAATAGCAGTAGCAGATTATGCCGAATTAGCCTGTGTTTCACTTAGACCAAAAAGCCAGATTGCCCAACATTATATCGCTAAATACAACATGTCATTAACGGGCATGACTTTAAGCATGGAAGTGCCAGAAATATTGGATTTAATAAATACATATGACCATGACCAATAAAAAAAACAGAAACGAAAATCCTGAGTTTGGTTTAGACTCGAGATATAAATCAACTAAAGAGCGCAAAACAGAGGCTACTGCTTTAATGGAAGCACGATTAAGGAAAATGAAAAATTTATCCAAGGATCAAGTTATTCGTGCAAAACTTATACAGTTGAAATTAAGAATGGAGGCATACATCAATCAACCTGTTTTAGGTGATCGCAAATATTTTTCAGAGTTCTTAAAATTTTATATTGACACCATCTACACAAAAAGAAGTGTATTTGCGAAAGACATTAATATCACACCTGTTCGGCTAAGTCAGGTAATTAATAATCATAGAGCACCCAAAGATGAATTTATAAAGCGCTTAATGATCCATTCCGAAAAAGTATATGCTGACATATGTGAATTCAAAAATGAAATGTGGTATCAGGTCTATTATTATCAAAAGCTGTATGAAACAATGTCAAATCAGGATGAGTGGAGGCCCATGATTGAAAAACACATTAAACTCAGTGAATCGATAGAATAAATTCTTTCCGATTGACAATACACCCATGCTCTTATCCATCAGGTGTTTGCAGCAACAATAATCAAAAAATCAACTGCCACAGAAATCTTATTCTCCCCTATTTGCTTAACTTTAAGCACTATGAAATTCAAACACCTATTCCTCTTCCCGATCTTATTATTTCTTTTTGCTTGTTCCCCACAATTGGCCTCTTTTCAAGTGCCGCCAGATCTCAAAGCTCCTGATTACAGCAATCCCGATCATTGGGGTGCATTGCCATTTCGCCAAGATGCAGCAGATGTAGTTCCCCATGGAGAAAAATGGATTTCCGATTCTTTAAAGGAAGTGGATGTTTTTTATGTGCATCCCACAATGTACCTCAAAGGCGATACCTGGAATGCAAGTATTGAAAACGACAAACTCAATAAGCGAATTGATAAAAAGCCGGTGAAATTACAGGCAAGCGTTTTCAATCGTTCTGCACGTGTATTTGCTCCCCGCTATCGGCAGGCCCATATCCATGCCTTTAAGGAAGATACTGTTGAGGGAAAGAAAGCATTGGATTTTGCTTATCAGGATGTGGTCAATGCTTTTGAGTATTATCTTGAAAATCACAACAATGGCCGCCCGATTATTATTGCCGGGCACAGTCAGGGTACCTGGCATACGCGCAGGCTTTTAAAGGAATACTTCAATGGCACGGCTTTGCAAAAGCAGTTGGTTTGCGCTTACTTGGTTGGTTATGCGGTGTATAAGGACGATTATCCTGAAATAAAAGTTTGTGCCCAGGCTACTGAAACAGGTTGTTATGTTTCCTGGAGCAGTTTTAAGGAAGGGTATTTTTATCCCGACACAACCCAGGATATTCTTGTAGGAGAGGTAAGCGTGAATCCCATCAGTTGGACAACAGACACGGCATCAGCTTCCGGTGATATTGCGGTATTGCTAAAGCCACAAAAGAAGAAGCGCTATTACACAGAGGCACGCATCAAAAATGACATGCTTTGGGTAGATACCAAATTGTTGTTTGTGCGCAGGTTCAACACAATGCATGTTGTAGATTATAATCTTTATTGGGACAGTATCCGTAAAAATGTGGCCACCCGTGTAGAGGAGTTTTTAGAGTAAAAGATTAATTTTTGCTTCACAATTTGCAAATTATACTTCCAAATTTGGAATATCGATCTTTGGAACTTCCAGTTCGCTTTCCCTTTCTTTCAATTCCCTTAAATACTTTATCGATTCAGGAATTGAATCGCTGATGACAGTAATGAACGATCCTGGTTTAGCCTCTTCAATGGATTTGGTAATGGCTGTTTTTTCATCAGGCACATACAAGACCGATTTTTTGGCGTCAACACTGCTTATACCTTCCATTAATAAATCGCGAATGTCCTCTGCTTTGCGGCCTCTTAATTCAGCATCTTGTCGGATGATGATTTCATCGAAAATCCTCCCACTCACTTTTCCGAGCTCTATGATATCCTCGTCCCTTCTGTCGCCCGTGCCGGAAATCACACCTACTTTTGGAAAGCCATCGGTTCTTTCTAGAAATTTGCCAATGGCCTCCATTCCCGATGGATTGTGGGCATAATCGAGCATCACTTCAAAATCCTTGAATTTGAAAATATTCATTCGTCCCGGGGTTTGTGCCGGAGAAGGAGTGAAAGTTTGCAGTGCCAGCCGTAGATCTACCAGATTGACATTCCGGAGAAATGCCGCCAGCGTGGCGGGCAACACATTCTGGATCATAAAAACAGCCCTGCCGGAAAAAGTAAGCGGAATATTCGCCACTTTTTCAACGGGTATTTTCCAACCGCCTTTGTTGATAGTGATATAGCCATTTTCATAAATCGCTGCAATGCCACCGGCTTTGCAATGTTCAATAACAGTCTCGTTGTTTTCGTCCAAGCTGAACAAAGCAATATTCGATTTGATGTCCTTCCTCATTCCGAGAATTAGCGGATCATCTGCATTCAAAATAGAATAACCTGATGGAGTGACATTTTCCACAACAACAGATTTAACAAGGGCCAATTTTTCCAATGAATCAATGCCCTTCATGCCCAGATGGTCAGAGGTAATATTGGTTACAATTCCAATATCACACTGGCTGAAGCCAAGCCCTTCGCGCAGTATTCCGCCCCGTGCAGTTTCGAGTACGGCAAAATTCACCGTAGGATCGCTAAGAATAAACCGCGCGCTTTTAGGTCCCGTGCAGTCGCCTAATTCCAGCGTACTATTTTGCACATAAATTCCATCGGAGGTGGTAAATCCTACCTGGTATCCGGCACTTTTCATGATGTGTGCAATCAGTCGGGTGGTTGTTGTTTTTCCATTGGTACCTGTCACTGCCACAATGGGAATGGTAGCTTCCTGTCCCGGTGGATAAAGCATGTCGATAACCGGTTTGGCCACATTCCTGGGCAAGCCTACTGTTGGGTCGAGGTGCATCCTAAAGCCCGGAGCCGCATTCACTTCAATTACTGCGCCTGCATTTTGCGCTATCGGAGATTTGAGATCTGAAGCCATAACGTCAATCCCGCAGATATCGAGGCCGATAATCCTAGAAACGCGCTCTGCCATAAACACATTGTCGGGATGCACAGAATCCGTAACATCCGTAGCGGTTCCGCCTGTGCTGAGGTTGGCAGTGGTCTTTAAATAGAGTATTTCCTTGTTCGGTAAAACAGAATTTAGTTTAAGTTTTTTTGAAGTCAAAATATGCTGGGTCATCTTGTCCACTGTAATTTCTGTAAGCATATTTTCATGTCCAAATCCTCTTCTTGGATCTGCATTTACCGCATCAATCAGTTGCTGTATGCTTGATTGACCATCACCTACTATATGTGCGGGAGTGCGTTTTGCCGCAGCTACCAACTTGTGATTGATCACCAAAAGGCGGAAATCGTGGCCTTTTATCCATCGCTCCACTATTACCCGTTCTGAATATTTTTGTGCCAATTTGAAAGCTCTTATAGCATCCGGCTCCTTTTCAATATTGGTGGTGGCTCCTTTTCCGTGGTTGCCATCTATGGGTTTTATCACACACGGATAGCCCACTGAATACAATTCACTTTTTAATCCTTTCTCATCGGTGCAAATTCCACCATAGGGAACGGGAACTCCGGCCCTATGAAGCAAAAACTTCGTGTCTTCTTTGTCACAGGCCAGATCCACTCCGAGGCCACTTGTCTGACTGGTCATGGTGGCCATAATGCGCTTTTGATGAACACCATAGCCCAACTGAACCAGGGAAGCTTCGTTGAGGCGCATAAAGGGAATCCCTCTTTTGACGGCTTCATCTACAATGGACTGTGTGCTTGGACCGAGTTTATATTCTTCCCTAAGCACTTTTAACTGCTGAATGTCATTTTCTAAGCTATAGTTTTCTCCAGAGATCAGTGCTTCCACAATTCGCACAGCTGCTTTGGCGGCATATACCCCTGCTTTTTCCTGTGTGTAGTTGAAAACCACATTGTAAACACCTTCTTCACCCGCTCCTCGAGTTCTGCCAAAGCCACAGTCCATACCGGCAAGCGTTTGAATTTCGAGCGCCACATGCTCAATGATGTGGCCCATCCAGGTGCCTTCTTTGATGCGCTCGAAAAAACCACCTTCATGCCCTTCTGAACAGTGATGTTCGTGCAAAGTTGGCAGTAGTTTTACAATTCGTTCATAAAAACCATCCACCTTATTTGATGGAAGTAGTTCCATTTCCTCCAGGTCGAGTTTCATAACGACAAGCTTATGTCTTCTGTTCGACCAGTAATTGGGGCCTTTAAGTAATTTAGTATCAAGTATCTTCATAGAATTTGTGTTTATTGAGCAGGGTTGAATTGGCTCCAGCAATTGTTATGGCCTGTCTTTGAAAAGAATATGTTAGCTCGGGTAAGTTTGGAGAAATCTTTAGCTAACTTTGTTTTTAGGAATCAGTTCCTTTAAAGATAGCCATTAAGACTATCTTCAACAACAATTATGAAAAAACCAAAAGGTATTTTGATCGCAATTGGCGGAGCGGTAGATAGAGGCACTGGCTCTGATCTTGAAAATTCAGAGGCACGCAGTGATAAATTTTTGGAAGCCGGCATTTTAAAGCGAATGCTGGAGGAGATTCCAGGAATTACCAACCGCATTGAGGTCATCACCACGGCATCTATGATTCCCGAAGAAACGGGGCAGCACTATGTAGATGCTTTTGCCCTTTTGCAAAATGAAAACATTGGGGTGATCCACATCAAAAGCAGGGAAGATACGCTGGATAAATCTTATCACAAGCGACTTTCCGAGGCCGAAGGTGTACTTTTCACAGGGGGAAATCAATTGAGGTTGACCACTATTTTTGGAGGCACCAACCTTTTATCGCTTTTGTTGTCTAGATATCAAAACGAACAATTTGTGGTGGCGGGGACAAGTGCCGGAGCCATGGCCATGTCAACTGTTATGATCTATGGGGGAAGTAGCACAGAAGCCCTTCTGAAAGGTGAGGTAAAACAATCCCGTGGATTTGGGTTTATCCAGGATGTTACCTTCGACAGCCATTTCATCAAGAGAGGACGCTTTGGAAGGCTTTGTCAGGCGATTGCCAAAAACCCTGCTAATGTGGGGATTGGACTTGGAGAAGATACAGGCTTGCTGATTAGGGATGGAGATCATATGGAAGCAATTGGGTCTGGTCTGGTTACCATTGTAGATGGCAGCAAAATCACTTACACCAATATAGCAGAAATCAAAGATGGAGAGCCAATATCTATTGAAAATCTTATTGTTCACATTCTATCTAAGGGACACAATTACATACTTTCAGAAAGACATCTAATCTAAACTTGCTCGGCTACTTGTAAATTTCCGCTCTTGCAGCTTCACGGTCGGTTACTACTCCGCGATACATTCCCTCGGTATTGAAAGTCATTACATAATTTCCATTTTGATCAATTGCCACAACACCTCCTTCACCATTTTGATTTTTCAATTTTTCAAGAATCACAAAGTCAGTTGCTTGTTTTAATGTCCAGCCCCTGTATTCCATCAGGGCTGAAATATCATATGCCACTACATTTCGAATGAAATACTCCCCGTGACCGGTTCCCGAAACGGCACAGGTTTTATTGTTGGCATAGGTTCCCGCACCGATTATGGGTGTGTCGCCAATTCGGCCATATCGTTTGTTGGTCATTCCGCCCGTTGAAGTAGCTGCCGCAAGATTGCCCTGTTTGTCAAGTGCGACAGCACCAACAGTTCCTAATTTTTTGCCGCCATTTTCAATATTTCCTTTTAGGTCTTTATTTTCACCGGAGTGATCGAGTATTACCTCATCTTGTTCTTGGGCGCGCATCAGTTGACGGTGGCGTTCTTCCACATAAAAATAGCCGGGTTCCTCCAGCTTTACATTTTCTTTCTTGGCAAATTCCTCTGCTCCTTCGCCTGTTAGCATTACATGTGGCGAATTTTCCATCACTTTTCGCGCAGCCATAATTGGATTTTTTATTTGCCGCACACCTGCCACGGCTCCTGCATTCATGCTGAGACCGTCCATGATGGAAGCGTCCATTTCGTTTTTTCCCTCGTGGGTAAATACCGAACCCCGCCCTGCATTAAAAAGCGGTGAATCTTCCAATACAATTATTGTCGCTTCCACAGCTTCCACAGCATTTCCACCATTTTTCAAAATTGATTCGCCCGCCTTAAGTGCATGAATTAGTGCCGCACGGTAAGCTTCTTCTTTTTCAGCGGCCATATTCTCTCGCAAAATGGTTCCTACTCCACCATGAATAAGCAATACAAAATCTCTGCGCCCCATCTCTTTTTAATGTAAATGTACATCATCGGAGGCATAATTTGGAGATGGCGACCGCGATTAAATTGCAAACTGTCCACTCATGCTAAAATTACTGAAGCGGTTTTTGTTCGCACAAATTAAAATCAGCTTAATGCATAGATTCGCGCCTCATCTTGATTGTCCTACTGCTCATCCAGCGGGCCGTGATCGTGCCCGTAATGCTCATGTCCTGGCTTTCTGCCATACTGATCAGGTTCACCAGAAGCGGGCTGTTGCTGCTGCTGCATCTGATTGTTCTGCTGCTGTTGCATCTGATTTTGGGGTGGATGATCATGCCCGTAATGCTCATCTCCCGGCATTCTGCCGTACTGATCTGCTTCACCGGAGGGTGCTTCTTGTTGCTGTGGCGATTTTGTTTGTTCCTGCTGAGGGGGTTGTTCCTCTTTGCTTTCCTGTTCCTCTGAACTATTTTGATTACAAGCCCAGAAAGAAAATGTCGCTAAAAATGTGATGCCTATAATTTTCTTGATGTCCATTTTATCTGATTTTTAATGAGTTAATTGTATTTAAACGCTCGACACAATGCATACCAACCGCTTTATTTTATGAAGGTATAAAACGTTTATGACAAAAATTATGACACAATGATTTTAATACAATTTTTTTATTTGGATTTGAAATATGCACCCTATCATTTTCACAAACAATCCTGTTTTTAGGCTAATTATGGTTTAAACCCTAATTTTACTTGCAGCGTTAAGCACGATACTATTTTAAAGAAAGAAAATACAATGCCCAAAAAGGAAAGCAAGAAACAAGAGGAAAAAGAGACATTTATCAACCCGATAGACAAGGACAAAATAGCGGAAAACCCCGGTTTGCTGCCCTATGCACATACTGTAGGTGGCGTAAGTATTAAGCCCATTGACAAGGGAAGAATAAAGGGTACATCTGTTTCGGCCATGCATCAGCAGACCGATCTGCAAATGAAGCAGATCTACGATCAAATAGAAGTATTGGCAAAACAGGCCAGGGAAATTCAAAAGCGAAAAGAAATTTCAGAGCATATTTATGCGGCAGATATGAGCTTTCGCCCGGTTATCGGCCAGCGGTATTATTTATACCAGAGATCTGATAAAAATTTTGTGCTCTCAATGATCGCAAAAGACGAATGGGGCAGAAAAATGCCTTTTGAAAAATACCTTGCCGAAGTAGAGTTATTGGCAGACCACACTTGGAGTGTTATTGAAGAAAGTGAGGAATGAAAAACAGATGTCTCAACAAACTGATCCATACCGAATACTTGGCGTATCGAGCACTGCAAGTGACAGGGAAATAAGAAATGCATACAGAAAGCTCGTGCTGGCCTATCATCCTGACAGAAACAAGGGCAGTGCTGAAGCGGCACAAAAATTTAATAATATTCAAAGTGCTTATGAACAAATAAAAGAAAGCAGGCAAAAACCACTTCGAAAAGGCGATGCACAGCAATCGGAATTTATTTTTTTCCGGACAATAAAAGACCTCTTTAAAATTCGGATTATACTTCCTAAAAGAGAAGTTATCCAGGGGCTTTTTGAAGTAAAAGTATTTTCCCGGGAAAAAAGAAATGACATTCACTTAAAACTTCCTGCGGGTATAGAATTGATCAAAAAAGGCATCCCCGAAAGGATAATATTAAATACGCCCCAGGGCCCGGCTACAGCCTGGAACACTACTTTTTACCTAAAAGGAATTCATACAGGGCATTTCCAGATAGGTCCTGCATGGTATGTACAGTCTGGTACGAGGTATATTACAGAGCGTGCATTTATCAATGTTTATAGAGAAGCAAGCTATAAGAAAAAACAAAAAGGTGAAAAACAACTCAACAGAGTAGTGCAGGGAATAAGTATTGTAGTGATGTTGTTTATAGTATTTATTTTAGCCTATAATGTAGTGATGGATCGTGTTGATCCTGAACGCAAAAGACGCGCCCTGGCCAGGGATGGAAAAGTTATTCCCGATTTTAGATTGCAAACAGGAGCTACCCCCTACAGTTCGTATTATGGTGAAAATATTATAGACCCAAGCTCTGCACATCAAATAGAATTTATTGCAGATCCAGTGCTCGATCAGGTGGTATTTTTAACTGAATTGCACAGCGGTAAAGTTATTCGGCACAATTATGTGCTCTCCAACGATACTTTTGTAATGAATCAAATACCTGATGGCACTTTTTATATTAAGGTTTTTTATGGCAGGGATTGGGATGTGAGCAATCGTTTAAAAAGGGGTAAACTCAAAGGGGGATTTAATATTTACCGGAAGTTTATCAGCTTTACTGAAAAAGATCAAATACTAAGAATGGAGCGCAGCACACGTGTTGATTCTCTGGCATTTAATGCTTATCGAATTACCTTATATAAGGTAAAAGGAGGAGAAGCTCCTGCCCGGAAAATGGAGGAAGAACAGTTTTTTAACTAATAACAAATAGCACTATTTATAACCCGAGTCTGGAAATTATTTAGTGCACACCTGCCCGACTATTGTCATTCCCGTCCGAATGGCATGGCCGGGCGGACAGGCGGGGAATGCCAGAAAATAGTAAAGTAAGCATAAAACAATGCCTGCAAATTTTCCATTAACTTTACAGCAAAACAGCTCAAAATGAAAGTCATCATTCCTGTTGCCGGAGCAGGTACTATGCTCAGGCCTCATACCTACACACAACCCAAGGCACTAATTCCCGTAGCCGGAAAACCCATTCTCGGTTTTATTATAGATCGTTTGCAAGAGCAGGGTCTGAATGATTTTATCTTTGTTGTTGGCTATCTTGGAGATAAGATAAAATCCTACATAAATGATGCCTATCCTGAGATTAAAGCCGAATTTCCACTTCAAAGCAAAAGAGATGGGCTCGGACATGCTATATGGACCGCTAAATCTTTTGTGGGTGAAGATGAAGAAGTGCTAATTTATTTGGGCGATACCATTATTGAAGCAGATTTGCAGGAAGTGGTCAACAGTAAATTCAGCACTGTAGGTTTAAAAAAGGTAGATAATCCAACACAATTTGGCGTGGCTGCACTTGGTGATGATGGTTTTTTGACCAGTGCTATTGAAAAACCACGATTTCCAAAATCAAACAAAGCATTGGTAGGTGTCTATAAAATCAAAGAGTCTAAAGCACTGTTTGAATTCCTAGAAGAGCAGGTAAAAAAAGAAAAAAGAAATTCCGGTGAAATTCAATTGACCGATGCCATTATGTCTTTGATCAAAAGCGGTGTAAAGATCAAATCATTTAAGGTGAACAACTGGTATGACTGTGGAAAAGCAGATGTATTACTCGAAACTAATGCAATCTTGCTCAAAAAATGGGGCGGTTCAAAAGATATAAATGAGCACTTTTCCAATACCGTAATTGTAGAGCCTGTGAGCATAGCAAATGGAGTGAAAATCAGTAATTGCATTATAGGACCTAATGTAACCATTGGAGAAAATGCAGATTTAGAGAATGCGATTTTAAAGAACTCTATCATTGGAGCCTTTAGCCGGCTTAGATCTATTGCACTTCATGATTCCATTATTGGCAGTGATTGTATTTTAGGTGGAATGAGTCAAAGTTTGAATATTGGCGATGATACAGAAATTGATTTAAGCGGAAGAAACAAAGAGAATGGACAATAGAATTACGCAGTTATTTGGTATAAAATACCCCATTATACAAGCTGGAATGATATGGGTATCTGGCTGGAAGCTGGCATCGGCAATCAGCGAAGCAGGTGGTCTGGGTATTATAGGTTCGGCATCTATGTACCCCGATGTATTGCGCGAGCATTTACAAAAAATGAAAAAGGCCACCCAAAAACCTTTTGCTGTAAATGTGCCGCTGCTCTATCCCGATATCAATGAATTGATGGAGATTATTATTGAAGAAAAGGTGCCTATTGTATTTACTTCAGCAGGAAATCCAAAAGTATGGACAGCGCATTTGAAAAAACACGGAATCAAAGTAGTGCACGTGGTGAGCAGTGTAAAATTTGCTAAAAAATGCGAGGAAGTGGGAGTGGATGCCATTGTTGCTGAAGGTTTTGAAGCAGGTGGGCACAATGGCAGGGAAGAAACCACTACCATGTGCCTGATACCGGAAGTACGCGAGGCCATAGATATTCCATTGATAGCAGCAGGGGGAATTGGTTCCGGGAAAGCCATGCTGGCGGCATTTGCTTTGGGAGCCGAAGCCGTGCAAATAGGAACTGCATTTGTGGCTACCGAAGAATCCTCTGCACACCAGGCTTTCAAACAAAGCGTGGTAGATACCACTGAAGGCGCCACAAAATTGACTATGAAAAAAGTAGTGCCCGTGCGCTTGATAAAAAACAAGTTTTACAATGCTGTGCAGGAGGCTGAAGATCGCGGAGCTTCACAGGAAGAACTGGCACAATTGCTTGGCAGGGCAAGGGCAAAAAAAGGGATGTTTCTAGGTGATCTGGACGAAGGGGAACTGGAAATTGGGCAAATAGCATCTATGGTAAAACGCATTCGTCCGGCTCAGGAAGTCTTTTTTGAAATCTGGAATGAGTTTAAAGCAGAGCAGGAAAGAATTGCTGAGTTGGAACTCGAATAAATTTATTTTTCTACTGCTATGGGGGTATAATGCCTATTCCGGTTAAACTTTCTTCAGTGTAAATCCAAAAGTAGAGCCCACACCAATTTTACTGCGCACATTGATCACCTGTCCATGTGCCTCAATAATATGCTTTACAATGGCAAGCCCCAATCCGGTGCCACCCATGTCTCGCGCACGGCTTTTATCAACCCGGAAAAACCGTTCAAATAGGCGATCAAGATTATCTTCTGCTATGCCAATTCCATTGTCGGTAATTTCTACCAGGTAATTTTCGTCCATATCGTAAATGCCTACCAGTGTTTGTCCTTCTTCCTTGCCGTATTTAATGCTGTTGGAAAGCAAATTAACCATTACCTGCCTGATCTGTTCTTTATCGGCCTTCACATATTTTGGACTGTTTTCAGGATCCTTGAACTTTAATACAATATCTTTTAAGTCAGCCTGCATTTCAAGTGAATCAAAAACATCTTTTATCAATTCTACAATGTCAAATTTCTGTTTTTCCAGAACAAGCGTATTGGTTTCAAACCGGTTGATTACATCTAAATCTTCTACAATTTTATTTAGTCTATCTAGGTTTTTACTTGCTTTGTATAGATAGTTTTTGTTGATTTTATCATCTTCCAGCCCACCATCAATTAAAGTGTGCAAATAGCCCTGAATGGCAAAAATAGGAGTTTTCAGCTCATGTGATACATTGCCGATAAACTCTTTGCGAAAGCGAGAAATATCTTTAAGCTGTTGTATTTCTTGTGTTTTGCCTTTTGACCATTCTATTACTTCTTTTTCAACTCCTTCCAACAAATCAGCATTGAGTTCTAGTGGCTGCACCTTGCTCTTTGCTGTTTTAAGACTGTGTATGGTTTTGTAGATCAGTTTTATTTTTCGGTAAATAAATTTGTCTATAAAGTATTTTAGCAACAAATAGGATAGTGCATATACTACAATAGGAATTAGAAAAAGGGCAAGTATTTTATAAAAATCACCACTGAGAACAAACAATACTCCAGACAACAAAAAAGTGAGCAAGGCCAGTATTGAAGAAACGGTAAAAGCGATTTGGCCGGAACTGACATTTTTCATATTTAGTAGTCAAATTTATAACCAATACCTTTTATGGTTTTAAAATAATCGTCAGATAATTTCTCACGCAATTTGCGGATATGCACATCAATAGTTCTGTCGCCCACAATAATTTCATTGCCCCAGATTTTGCTCAAAATCTCTTTGCGTGAAAATACCTTTCCGGGTTTTGAGATCAGCAGGGAAAGCAATTCAAATTCTTTTTTGGGCAAATTTAAAACTTCATCTTTATGATAAACGATATATTTTTCCCGGTCAATAGTAAGTTCTCCAACAGTAATTTTTGTTGTAAGGGAGTCATCGGAGAATCTGCGCAATAAGGCTTTTATCCTACTGATCAAAACTCTGGGCTTGATGGGTTTTGTTATATAATCATCTGCACCTACATCAAAACCCGCAATTTGGGAATAATCCTCATTCCTGGCAGTAAGAAAGCTTATAATGGTGTTTTTCAACTTCGGAATAGCACGCAATTCACGGCAAGTCTCTATGCCATCCATTACGGGCATCATTATATCAAGAATAATCAATTGGGGATTAATATCTTCTGCAATTTTGATGGCATCCCTGCCATTTTCCGCTGTATAGATATTGTAGCCTTCCTTTTCTAGGTTGTACTGCATAAACTCCAGTATATCGGGTTCATCGTCAACCAATAAAATTTTAATTGAGGTGGCCATTTTTTTTGGTTTTTGTCAATACAAAGGTAAGCTCTACTCTAGCCATCGTTTATTAAATCATTGTTAAGAATGCATTAATAGATTGAATTATTCTCGCAATAGAGAAAATGCCTGAAGCCTATAAATTTATTTAATAAAACCGAAAGATTGAATTTAAAATCAAACATTTACAGAAAACCATTGTTGAACACCAAACGATAAAATGTTTGGATTTTTCAAAAGCGACCCGATTAAGAAAAAACAAAAAGAATACGACCAATTGCTTGAAAAAGCGAGAAATGTTCAACGATCGGGAGACATTAAAGGCTATGCCAAAATAATAGCAGAATCAGAACTATTAATGGATGAGATCCTGAAGCTAAAAGTCAGAAAAAACTAATCACCTCTTCTCCACTTATCTAATAAATGCATCAAGTGCTATTTCAAAGTAGCCTCAAGTTCAATATTTACACTTTTTAGTGCTTGCGATACCGGGCAGTTTTTCTTAGCACCATTGGCCAGTTCCTGAAATTTGTCATTGTCAATTTCAGGAATTTCAGCTTCCGATACCAATTTTATATTGCTAATTCCAAATCCCTCACCCTGCTTTTCGAGCTTTACATGTGCCTGGGTACTTACCGATTTTGGATTGAAATCTGCTTTTTCAAGTTCAGCAGAAAGTGCCATTGAAAAACAACCTGCATGCGCTGCTGCAATCAATTCTTCCGGGTTGGTTCCTGTTCCATCTTCAAATCTTGAAGAAAAAGAGTATTGTCCGGAAAAGGCACCACTTTCAAATTTCATGTTTCCTTTTCCATTTTTCAATCCTCCATTCCATTGTGCTTGTGCTTTTCTTGTCGGCATAATTTTTCGTTTTTATTTATGAATTTATTGTCATGCTCTTCTCAAACTACTTACAATTAAAAGGAAATAAAGTTTACTTAGTCCAATATATTCTGTTTTCGATTTTTTACAGCACTTCAAATTCTTGAATATCAAATTCATCAAGCCAAAAAAAGCCTTAGCTTTGTTGCTCTATACGCATCAGTCATGAGTCTAATTGAAAAAGGAGAAATTGCTGCATTTTTGCCACAAGGACCTCCATTTGTAATGGTGGATACGCTTTTGGAACAAAATGAATCCGAAAGTAGCAGCGGCTTTACTCCTGGGGATGAAAATCTGTTTGTAGAAAACAATAAATTCCAGGTAGCGGGTATGTTGGAGAACATTGCGCAAACTGCTGCTTTGCGATCAGGATATAGTTTTTCTGAGTTATTAAAACAAGGTTCAGAGGATAAAACATCGGGAACATCTCCTGTGGGCTATATTGGGTCTGTAAAAAAACTGCAACTCAATTTTTTGCCCCAGGCCAACAAAACTATTCGTACCCAAATTGTTGTTATGCACCGAATAGGTCAAATAAATGTGATTGAAGGGCGTATTTTTCAGTCTGGAACAGAATGCTTAAAATGCGAAATGAATATTTTTCTTCAGGATCAAATGGAGGAGGAACAATAATGAAACGAACATGAATAAATTTTAATCATTTATTCATACATGAGGATGATTAAAATTTTTCATGTGAGAGCGAAGCGGTTCCCCGCCTGCATGACTTTAGTCGGGCAGGCATGAATGCAGAAATTTTTCTGCATTTTTGGAGCTTGCAGAAAAATTTTAAACACATGAAAAAGAAAGAAGTACCACAAGACGATGCAAATCTACTGGAAGGCAAATTCCAGGTGGTGAAATATGCACTGGATGACAATGGCAATTATGTAAAAGTCAACAGCGTAGGCTGGGAACCTGAAAATGTTGCACTGGAACAAGCCTGGGATGAAATTGGAGCCCGGGTAAAAGAAGCCCACGATGCTGTAAAGGCCGGTGAAAAAAGTCCGTTGTACTACTACATGATCAAAAACCTGATGGATCCCGGACTGCTTTCAGATTATATGGGCATTGCCAAGTGGCGGGTAAAGCGGCATTTGAAACCAAAAGTATTTGCAGGCCTGAAAGCAAGTACACACGAAAAATACGCACGTATATTCAATATCAGCGTTAAAGAATTACTAAACATCCAGGAGTAAGAGGGCTCTGCTTATAATGAAAATAGATTTTGAACACCAGCAGGCTGCACATTGCGAAAATGGCGCTGTTTCCAACCTTCTAAACTTTCACGGACTAAAGCTCAGCGAGCCCATGGTTTTTGGCATTGGCTCGGGTTTGTTTTACAGTCATTTTCCATTCATAAAACTGAATGGCATTCCGGCAACATCCTATCGTATTCTGCCCGGCCATGTTTTTAAGCGATTGTCTAAAAGATTGGGCATAAAAGTCAAAAGGGAGAAATTCAGCAATAAGGAAAAAGCCATGAGACACCTGGATGAGGAATTGGAACGCGGCCAACCTGTGGGAATGCTCACCAGTGTTTTTTACCTGCCCTATTTGCCCAAAGCATTTCGTTTTCATTTTAATGCGCACAATGTAGTTGCATTTGGAAAGGAAGGCAATAAATACCTGATCAGCGACCCGGTGATGAACGAGCCTACCGAAATAGAACGTGAAGATTTGATTCGGGCGCGCTTTGCAAAAGGAATGCCCAGTACAAGCGGGCGAATGTACTATCCCACTTATGTTCCTCAAAATATTGACCTGAGTGAAGGCATTAGAAAGGGCATTCGAAAAACAGCCAGTGATATGGCCACTATTCCCGTTCCTATTTTTGCTGTAAATGGCATTCGCTACGTAGCTAAAAGATTGCCCAAATGGCCCGATAAACTGGGCGACAGAAAAGCCATACTCTATCTTGGGCAGATCATAAGGATGCAGGAAGAAATAGGAACAGGTGGTGCGGGTTTCCGTTTTATTTTTGCTGCATTTTTGCAGGAAGCTGCCGAATATCTCAATATGCCCGAACTCAAAGAAGACTCGCTGGAGATGACTAAAATCGGTGATCGATGGCGCGATTTTGCTTTTTCTGCCGGAAGAATCTGCAAGGGAAGAAAAGCAGATACCGATTCCTATGCTGCATTGTCTGAAATCATGTTTGAATGTGCCGAGCGCGAAGAAGCCCTATTCAAAAAACTATTGAAAATGTTTTGATTTGAACAGCGCAATTAAAATCGAAGCACTTGAAAAACAATACCGGGGCACTGATAACAAAGCGCTCAATGGACTCAATCTGGAAATAAAAGCCGGTGAGATATATGGCTTGCTCGGCCCCAATGGAGCAGGTAAAACCACAACACTTTCCATTCTTTGCGGCTTGTTAAAAGCCAATGCAGGAAAAATTACCTATTTCGATGATGCTGATTTCGATCTGAAAAAACATATAGGCGTAGTACCTCAGGATATAGCGCTGTTTGAGAGCCTTAGCGGAAAAGAAAACCTTCGATATTTTGCAGCTATGTACGGGCTGGATTCCAAAGTTATCAAACCTGAAATTCAACGTCTTCTTGCTCGTTTCGGGCTTGCTGAAAAAGCAGATCATTTGCTCAAAAACTATTCTGGTGGCATGAAGCGCAGAATTAATCTGTTGGCGGCTGTTTTGCACCGCCCCAAAATTCTTTTTCTGGATGAACCTACTGTGGGAATCGATGTTCAGTCGAAAAAAGTGATCCTTGAATTTTTACAGGAACTGAACCGTGCCGGCACCACTATTATTTACACTTCGCATTATATGGAAGAGGCTGAAAAAATCTGCCACCGTGTTGGAATTATTGAAACAGGGGAAATTATTATCGAGGGAAAACCTTCTGAATTGCTTGAACAACATACTGATTGTACAGACCTAGAAGGTATTTTTATTAAACTGACCGGGAAAAAACTGCGCGACTGATGAGAAAACTCCGGGCATCCATATGGAAGGAAATTCTGGTACTGAGCCGCGACAAAGCTGGTTTGTCCATACTTTTCATCATGCCTATTTCGCTTACCATTATCATGGCACTGATACAGGATGCGCCTTTCAAGGATTTTCAGGAAACAAAAATAGAAATGTTGTTTCTGAATAAAGACCTGGGAAATACCGGGGGAAAAATCGAGCAGGGGTTGCAGAATACTGGTGTTTTTCAATTGCAAAAGCCTAAAGAAGACAGCAAAGCCAATCTTGAAAAGCAGATCAGCAGTGGCAAAGACCAAATTGGTATTTATATTCCGCCTCATGCTACTGAAATATTAGACCACAAAACCAACCAACTGCTGAATGATGCACTTGGACCACTGGGATTGCCACCATCAGCGGATACTACACGTGCCGCTGATTCTCTTTGGATTGAAGTTTTTATAGACCCTGCTACAAAAAGATCTTTTAAAAATGCCATTGTCAATGCTATAGGCCGCTTTGCTTCTGCCATTGAATCACAAAATCTTTTGGACAAACTCAGCGCCAGAATGATGGAAATAGGAGAGGGCGACCCAAAGCTTGAGCTGCAAATGGAGCCTTTTATTGGTATAAAAGAAATTTATGCCGGAGATGCAGAATTGGCAAAACTGGAATCGAATTCTGTACAGCACAACGTGCCTGCCTGGACGCTTTTTGCACTCTTTTTTATTGTGATCCCGATGGCCGGCAATATGATCAAGGAAAAGAACGATGGCACCACCCAGCGCCTGATGACTATTTTGAGCTCTCCTTTGTTTCTTATGATTGGAAAAATTGTAGCCTATTTGCTGGTGGGCATTCTGCAATTGTTGTTGATGCTTTTGCTCGGTAAATATTTTCTGCCACTGCTAGGTTTGCCTGCACTGGTCATTGGCAATGCCTATTTTGCAATATTATCTGTGGCTATTAGTTCCTGTCTGGCTGCCACCGGTTTTGGAATTCTTACTGGAACCGTGTTCAACACCCACCAACAAGCGGCCACTTTTGGTTCGGTATCGGTAGTATTGCTCGCTGCTATTGGTGGGGTTTGGGTGCCGCTTTATATTATGCCACCTGCTTTGCAGATCATTGGTAGAATTTCTCCACTTAATTGGGGGCTTGAAGCTTTCAATACGCTTTTCCTGAGGGGCGGACAATTCCCTGATATCTTTCCGCTTGTTATGGCATCTTTGCTGTTTTTTTTCATCACTTTTGGGCTTTCTATGTTAATAGAGCGAAGAAAAGCAGCAGTTTGATATGAGCAAAGAAAAACTAATCGATCAAAAAACAATACGCATACGCTTTAGCGAAACCGATGCCCTGGGTATGGTTTGGCATGGCAATTACATCAAATTTTTTGAAGATGGCAGGGACAGTTTTGGCGAAAAATATGATCTCAACTGGTTGAAAATTCATGATCTGGGCTATATTACCCCAATTGTGAAAACAGTATGCGAGCACAAATGTAAATTGCGCTATGGTGATAAAATCCGAATAGAAACAGAATTTATAGATGAAGCCGCAGCTAAAATTCATTTTAAATTCCGCATTTACAATATTGATACGGGAAAGTTGGCAGCTACGGGTGAAACCCTTCAGGTATTTACCGATAAAGACGGTGAATTGGTGCTCACGAATCCGGAATTTTATGTGAAATGGAAAAAGCGTTGGAATTTGCTGGATTAACAATACATTCTTCTGCTATTTCAATTAAGAGAAAAGCCATTGCCTTTAATTCCGTAATTTTGCAATCAGAGCATGAAAAAAGCACAGGCTACATTTATTATTTCCGACCATTGCAAACTGCCCCTGGGAAACAATACTGAAGAAAATTGGAAGAAAATGATTGCCGGAGAAAGCGGCATTCGGCATTTCAATGACAGCAGTATTTTACCCGAAGCCTTCCAGGCTGCCAGATGGGATAATTATCCCGAATATGAAACACGAGCTGAAAGCACAGCACTTGAAAAACTTATTATCGAATCCATAGAGGAAGCCACTGCAAGTTTGGATATCGACCTCTCAGATCCTTCAGTAATATTTGTTGGCGCTACTACCAAAGGCAATATTGACCTTTTGGAGCATTGCCCCGAGAGTCTTAAAGGACGTGAACGCCCTGGAAAAATGGCTGAGTTTATCGCTGAATATTTCAAAAATCCCAACAAGCCCTGGCTCATTTCCAATGCCTGTATATCAGGTGTTTTGGCTTTGCAAACCGCCCATCAATTGCTCCAGAACAAACAATACGAACATGCAGTGGTATTTGGCGGTGATTTGGTGAGTCATTTCACCTTATCCGGTTTTTATGCGCTCAAAGCTATCAGCGATGAAGCATGCCGTCCCTTTGACAAAAACAGAAAAGGCATCAGTCTGGGTGAAGGTGCGGCTACAATTGTATTGAGCAGAAAAATAGAGTCTGATATTCTTATGGCTGCTTCGGCAACATCCAATGATGCCAATCACATTTCAGGGCCATCAAGAACAGGTGATGGCTTAAGTATTGCCATCAAAAAAACATTGCAAAAAACAGGCAGTGAAGAAAAAGTGGATTTTATTTCAAGCCACGGCACAGCCACTCTTTATAATGATGAAATGGAAGCTTTGGCATTGCAGTCCTGCCAATTGAATGAAGTTCCCATGCACAGTATAAAAGGCTATGCAGGACATACCCTGGGAGCAGCCGGATTGGTAGAATCCTGCATTTTGCTGGAATCAATGCGACAAAATAAAGCCCCCGGAACCAAAGGTTTTGAAAATTCGGGTGTAAGTGTCCCCATCAATATTAGCAGCAAAGCTTTTGAAGGTAAAATTAATACTGCTTTAAAAACAGCATCGGGTTTTGGTGGTTGTAATGCTGCGGCTTTATTTATAAAATCATGAGTGCTGAAAAATACCATATCACCCAATATTGCAGTATAGAAAATGCTGAAGTAAGGCTGAATGGAGAGTGTGTTTTTCGCTCAAAGCTTTTAAAAGCATCTGCTTTCCTCAAAGAATTTTACAGGCATCTGGAAATGAATTATCCAAAATTTTACAAAATGGATGCCCTGTGTAAGTTGGCTTTGCTTTGTTTTGAGCAACTGCAGCAGGTGTATCCTGTAAATGAAAAATATCCATCCGATGCTATTGCTTTAGTATTGTGCAACAAACACGCATCACTTCAAACAGATGTACAACATCAAAAAAGCATTCAAAACAAACTCGATTATTTTCCCAGTCCAGCGGTATTTGTATATACTTTGCCCAATATCATGCTTGGTGAAATTGCGATAAGGCACAAAATCAAAGGTGAAAATGCATGCCTGGTGCAGGAAAATTTTGATGCAGAACAGTTTTATAATTACTGTAATAACTTATTTTTAAGCGGTCAAACCGAATGCATTATCGGGGGGTGGGGAGATTTTTTTGAAAATGATTACTCGACTCACTTACTTTGCATTGAAAAAAACAAAAACACGGAACATTCCCTTCCTTTTGAAAAAAACACATTAAAAAAATTATTTACAAACTAATAATATGGAAGCATTAATAGAAAAACTCAAAGTGCAAATTATAGAGGCATTGAACCTTGAGGATATAGAACCTGCCGATTTGGATGCCGATGAACCGCTCTTTGGTGAAGGGCTTGGTCTTGATTCAATTGATTCACTTGAACTGATCGTACTGCTTGAAAAAGAATACGGCCTGCGTATTGAAAATCCCAAAGAGGGAAGGGAGATTTTCCAATCTATCCGCAGCATTGCCGAGTTTATTGAGAAAAAGAAAAAAGCCTGAACTGCTTGATGTCCCAGAATATTTTTGTTACCGGAATAGGCGCTTTTTCTTCTATAGGAAAAGATGTTCCTGAAACCCTGGAGGCATTAAAAAACAGCCGTTCGGGAATTGGCTCCATTACGGTTTTGGATACCATTCACAAGGGCGAAATTCCTGTGTGCGAAATAAAACACCACAATGCAGAATTGCAGGAGCTTTTCGGTTTCAGCAAAGCTGAAAAATTCACCCGCACTACATTGATAGCCATGTTTGCAGTGAAGGAAGCCCTGGAAGATGCAGGTATTGAAAACACAAAGGACAAAAGTATTCGCACCGGGTTGATTTCTGCCAATACAGTTGGTGGAATGGACGTGACCGAACAACAATATCCCAATTTTCTCAACCTGGAAAAAGAAGGCGAATTTGTCTATTATATAGACAAGCACGATTGTGGTGCAAGTACCGAAGACCTTGCAGATTATTTTTCAATAAAAGACTATATCGCCACCATTAGCACAGCTTGTTCGTCTTCTGCAAATTCCATAATGCTGGGTGCACGCCTGATTAAAAATGGCATTATCGATCGTGCAGTAGTAGGTGGAACCGATGCGCTTTCCAAATTTACGCTCAATGGTTTCAATTCTCTGAAGATACTTGACCGCGCGCATTGTCGCCCTTTTGACAACAGCCGGGAAGGACTGAATTTGGGAGAGGGAGCTGGATTTATTGTTCTGGAATCAGAAGCACTTTTTGCCAAACAAAACAAAAAAGCCTATTGCAAGCTGAGTGGCTATGCCAATACCAATGATGCTTTTCATCAAACCGCCTCATCGCCTGAAGGGGACGGTGCATGGATGGCCATGAAAAAAGCGCTGGAAATGGGAGGACTGCAGGCCGGGCAAATAAGTTATGTAAATGTGCATGGGACAGGAACCGGGAACAATGATCTGAGTGAAGGAAAGGCCATGTTGAGGATTTTTGATAATAAGCTGCCGCCTTTCAGTTCTACAAAAGCACTGACGGGTCATACGCTGGGTGCTGCCGGGGGACTGGAAGCTGTTTTTTCAATCCTGGCGCTGGAAAAACAGTTGATCTATCCCAATCTGAATTTTAAAACCCCAATGGAAGAAATTGGAATCAGTCCCGAAAAAGAATTGATTACCGATAGAAAAATTGATCACGTTTTATCCAATTCCTTTGGTTTTGGAGGAAATAATTCTACTTTGATCTTTTCAAGAATATAATCCATGCAAAACATATATATCAATGGAAGTGCTTGTATTTCGCCTCAACCGACATTTGAGGAAGTTTTTCCTTTTACACCTATTGAAAAAGTGAGCAATCATATATTGATAGAAAAACCGGAGTACAAAAAATACATCAGCCCCATTCGACTGCGCAGAATGAAGCATATTGTGAGGATGGGTATTGCTACAGCAAACCGTGCATTGAAGGAAGCTGGTATCAGCAATCCCGATGCCATAATTTCCGGAACTGCAATGGGGTGTCTGGAAGATACCGAAAAATTTCTCACCTCAATTCTTGAAAATAAAGAAGAATTGCTCAATCCTACCGCGTTTATCCAATCTACCCACAACACAGTAGGTGGACAGATAGCTTTGCTCAATAAATGCATGAACTACAATTTTACTTATGCCCACAGGGGCTTTTCATATGAAAATGCACTTTTTGATGCGCTCATGATGCTGGGGGAAGGCACTGCGGAAAATGTTCTTGTAGGAGCAGTTGATGAAGCAACTCATAATTATTTTTTAACAACAGGCAGGCTCGGATATTGGAAAAAGGATACAGAGGTGAATAATCTCAATTTGCTGAATCATGATAGCAGTGGTAGTATTTTGGGAGAAGGGGCAGCTTTTTTTGTTTTAAGCAATAAAAAATCAGACCATAGCAAGGCCATTTTCAAAGGAGCTCAACTGATTTATAAACCTGAAGCAATTACTGAAGTATCAGATAAGGCAAATCTATTGCTGAAAAATGCAGGACTTGAATTTTCTGATATCGATTTGCTGCTATGCGGCTTAAATGGAGACAACAGACAAGATCATCTTTACTATGAAATGGCTGCTAATCTGGGAATAGATACAATTGGCTATTTCAAACACTTATGCGGAGAATATCACTCTGTCGGGGCATTTGCAAACTGGTTGGCTGCAAAAATGTTGCAACATAATACTGTGCCTGAGTATGTAATACACAAGGGCAAGGTTATACCCCAGGTCAAAAATATTTTAATTTACAATCATTATTATGCCCAGAATCACAGCCTAATTTTAATGTCAGCAGTGTCATAAATTGATATGTTATGGCTCCTTATCACAAAACCAATTTTCTTTTTTTGCTCCTGGGCATAGTCCTGCTTTGGGCTGTTTATTTTCAGGGATTAAGTGTATTTTTTTTGCCTGCCTTTGCGCTGGTCTATTTGCTGGTAGTTGGCTATGGTTCCTGGGATATCCAACTGCATTTTCATTTCAAAACCTTCAACAAGGCAGATGCCGATCAGAAATATGTAGCCATTACATTTGATGACGGCCCTACGGAATACACGCCCCGGGTTTTGGATATTCTTGAAAAGCACAAAGTTAAAGCCGCCTTTTTTTGTATTGGCGAAAATATTGAAAAGCACCCTGAAATACTGAAGCAGATACATGCCTCGGGACATATTATTGGCAACCACAGCTATGGGCACGGGTATTTTTTTGATTTTTTAAATGCAAAAGGGATGATTGCAGAAACCGACAAGACCGATGCACTGATTGAAAAGTTGATCGGCAAAAAACCCATTTTTTTTCGCCCGCCATACGGTATCACAAATCCTGCTGTGAAAAAAACGGTGCAAAGAAAAAACTACAAGGCCATTGGCTGGAGCATCCGCTCAATGGATACCGTAAATAAAAACACCGAAAGTGTCAGCAATAAAGTAATTTCAAATCTGCATCCGGGGGGAATCGTGTTATTTCACGACAGTCATGAGCGCATAGCTCAAATTTTGGAACAAACTTTGGAAGAGATATCTGACAATGGATACAAGGTACTTTCGCCTGATCAACTCTTAAATCTTAAGCCCTATGATTAAATATATTTTCATTTTCCTGATCTCTCTTCTCTGCTTTGAAATGCTTTATGCCCAAACTGATTTTACACGTGTGAAAGATCAAAAACAAATACAGGCAGAAATTGAAAAGAGCAGCAAAAGCATCAAGAGTATCAAAAGCCTTTTTACCCAGTACAAATACCTCGATGTATTGGAAGATGAAATAGAAAGCAAGGGCAAATTTTTGTTTAAAGCACCTGATTATCTCAAGTGGGAATATCAAACTCCTTATGAATACATCATCTTAAGAAAAGGGGATAAAATGCTGATCAATGATGAAGGGCAATTGAAAGAATACGATATCAGCAGCAACCAGGCATTTTCTGCCATCAACAATATGATGATCAACCTGGTGACGGGTAATTTCTTTGAGAGTGGTGATTACAAAGCCACTTTTTTTGAAAATGGGGAAATGTATAAAGTTGTTTTAGTTCCGGTAGAAAGTCAAATGGCAGATTTTCTTGAAAATATTGAATTGTTTTTCGATCGCCAGGAATTGCAATTACAGCATATTCAAATGAATGAAATGAGCGGAGACTATACAAAAATCGTATTTTCGGAAAAAACTCTGAATGCCACGATTCCCGATGCTGCCTTTTCTGCTGATTAGCCTGCTTTTTCTGAGCAGCAGTTGTGCCACTAAAGAATACAGCCAACTGGCAAGAACCGATTCAGCTCCTGAACTCAATAAACTTTTCGAAAGAAAACACGCCTATATATACAAAAGCAATGCACTGCTTTATGGCGAAAAAGTTTCGGGGATTTTGGCCATCCGTCAAATGCCAGATAGCAGTTATCGTGTTATACTCACCAGCTACCTGGGTTTGAAATTCTTCGATTTTGGATTTGATGGCACTGATTTTAAAGTCCATAAAATCATGGATAAGATGAATCGACCTGCATTGGTAGAGGTTATCAAAAATGATTTTCAATTGCTGCTGATGAGTAATGTGGATCTGTCGCAACTGGAATCATTTCACAATCCAGACACTGGAAATTATGTGTTTCGCCACAAAACAGGAAAGCTCACTCAGTTCTATTTTGTAAATAATGATGGTGCGCTAAAACGCATAGAGCAGTTTAAAAAACGCAAGAAAAAAGTGGTGATCGAAATCAAAAAATATCGCTTCAAGTCTGCATCAGAAATACAGCTCAGGCATTTGGATAAAAAAATCGATATTCGATTGGGTTTGTTAAAGTAAATTGAACAATGCATACACAAGAGCTAATCTCATTAGTCGATAAATTAATTAAACTACCTAAGGAAAATGAATGGGTAGAGTTTAAATCAGGTAAAGCAACCTCGAATGAACGCTTAGGTAAATACATCTTTGCCATTTCAAATGCTGCTTGTATTGAAAATCAGGATTATGGCTATATAGTTTTTGGAATACAAGACGAAACCCATCAAGTAATTGGAACACCTTATAGATTTAAACACCTAAAAGAGGGTAACGAGGAACTTGAATTATGGATAAGAAGGCTTTTAACTCCATCGGTCAGGTTTCAACATTTTGAATGTAATTACCAAAATAAACATATAGAGGTTTTTAAAATCCCCGCTGCTAAAGGTGAACCAACAAATTTTAAAACCCAGGCTTATATTAGATTTAACAGTAGTCTTACAGAACTAAAAAAATATCCTGATTTCAACAGAGCAATTTATAATTCTGAGATTGACTGGTCAGCCAACATTATCGAAAAAGCAACAGTTAATGATTTAGACGAAAAAGCAATTCAACTTGCTAAAGAAAAATTCAAAGAAAAGAAAGCAGGTTCTTCACTTTATAAAGAAATTGATACTTGGAATGCGCTTACCTTTTTAGATAAAGCAAAAATCACTATAGGCGGAAAAATCACCAATACCGCACTCATTCTCTTAGGAAAGCCTGAATCGGCCTATTTAATCTCCCCGGCTGTCTCACAGATCACATGGAAATTAGATACTGTAGAGGAACAGGCATATGATCATTTTGAAATGCCCTTGTTTCTATCAATCAATAAGGTTTTAAAGCAGATCAGAAATGTCAAATACAAATTTTTCCCAAACAACTCGCTATTATCAACTGAAGTTATAAAATATAATACTAAAGTAATTTTAGAAGCACTCAACAACTGTATAGCTCATCAGGATTATAGTAAAAATTCAAGAATAATTTTAACCGAAAAAGCTAATAAATTGATATTTACAAATGCAGGTAGATTTTTTGAAGGTAGTGCTGAAGATTATTCTTCAGGGGAAAAAACCCCGGAAAAATACAGAAACAAATGCTTAGTAAATGCTATGGTCAATCTAAATATGATCGACACTATGGGTTATGGTATTCACAGGATGTATATAGAACAAAGAAATCGCTTTTTTCCTCTTCCTGATTATACCAAGTCCACTAATGATAAAGTCGTTCTTGAAATTTATGGTCAAGCCATTGATGAAAATTATTCAAAACTTTTGATCGAAAAGAAAGATGAGTTGAGCTTAACAGAAGTTGTTCTTTTAGACAAAGTACAAAAGAACCTACCACTTACAAATGATGCAATAAAACTGTTAAGAAGAAAGAAATTAATTGAGGGAAGAAAACCTAATTTTCATATTTCTTCAAGTATTGCTGAAATAACCGGCCAGAAAGCTGATTATGTCAAGAACCGTGGTTTTAAAGATCAACATTATAAAGACATGATAATATCATACTTAGGGGAATATGGCTCTGCTTCAAAAAAAGATATAGACAATCTTATTTTAGATATACTTCCAAATGTTTTAGATAAACATCAGAAAGAAAACAAGGTGAGAAATTTACTTTATACCATGCATAAAAGGGGTAAAACCATTGTAAACAAAGGAACTACAAGAAAACCAATATGGCAAAAAAACATCTAAAATCTTGTTTGAAAAATCATATTGTTAGATAAACTTTAGATAAAAAACTTAACCCGTAGTAAAAAACATGATGAAACGAGAGCTTTTCAGGATAATTACAATAAAAGAATTAGAAAATTCATTTTTGGTTTATATTACAATTGATAAACAACACCCCATTTTCGATGGCCACTTTCCCGGAAATCCTGTTTTACCCGGTGTCTGTATGGTGCAAATGCTTACCGACATCATCAACAGTGAAAGCAAAGAAACGCTTGTGCTCAATGAAGCCAAAATCATAAAGTTTACCCAAACCATTGTGCCTGGAAAAGTATCGGATCTACATTTTGAAATCACCAAAAGTAAATTGGATGATACCGTGCAAGTCAAGGCCACATTAAACAGCAACCGTGGAAATCACTTTAAATTTTCCGGCACATTTATTTCAGCTGTAGCTGTTTAAGTATATTTATATCTTTGCCGCTTGATAAGCAATCTCTAACAGATGTCACACGATCGGTCAGTGGGCATGCCCAAAGGCATTCCCTACATCATTGGCAATGAAGCCGCAGAAAGATTTAGCTACTACGGTATGAAAGCCATACTGGTGGTTTTTATGACCGGTTATTTGCGCATGAACGACAATGATGCGACTATTTGGCTGCACACATTTGGAATCGGAGTTTATGCCACCCCTTTAATTGGCGCCTTATTATCAGATTTGGTTTTTGGCAAATACAAAACCATCATGAGCTTGTCTATAGTCTATTGCTTGGGGCATTTGGTTTTGGCTTTATTTGAAACGCAAAATGGACTGGCAGCCGGGCTCACTCTTATTGCTATTGGATCGGGAGGTATTAAGCCCTGTGTTTCAGCGCATGTGGGCGATCAGTTTGGATCCAAAAATAAGCACCTTATAGAAAGAGTGTTCAGCTATTTTTACCTGTCAATTAATCTCGGGGCTTTTATCTCCACTCTTGCTACCCCTTTTCTTCTGCAAATATATGGGCCCTCTGTAGCCTTTGGTGTTCCCGGATTACTCATGTTTATCGCCACCTTTATTTTTTGGCTGGGGAGAAAGAAATTCATTGCTATCCGACCGATGCGGAATGAATTTTTAAAAGACATTAAAAGCAGAAGAGGTATTAAATGTGTGCTTACGCTAAGTGTTATTTATGTTTTTATAGCAGTTTTCTGGGCACTTTTTGATCAAACAGCTTCTACCTGGGTCTTGCAGGCCAAGAGCAGTTTTATGGACAAATCTGTAGATATTTTTGGATTCTCCTTTACACTTTTGCCCGCACAGATACAAGCTGCCAATCCCCTGTTTATTTTATTATTTACACCGCTTTTCACTTTTTTAGTATACCCCTTATTTTCCCGCTTTGGCCGGGTAAAACCCATGTGGAAGATCACAGTTGGGATGTTTATTGCTGCCCTCTCTTTTGTGATTGTAGGTTATGCAGAAGGTTTGATTCAAAATGGCATTACGGTAAGCATAATGTGGCAATTTGTGGCTTTTGCCATTCTTACTGCCGCAGAAGTAATGGTTTCAATTACTGCACTGGAATTTTCTTATACGCAGGCTCCAAATTCTATGAAATCCTTTATTATGGGATTGTATATGCTTTCCGTTTCGCTGGGAAACAGCATCACTACAGTAGTGAATAAATTTATAATAAAACCCATTGAGGTAGAAAATGTAATCACCGGAAAAAATACTGCCATTGAAGTTAAAAATGCCGAAGATTATATTGTAGGGCAGAAGATCAATATTGATCAATTAGAGGGCGTTTATCTGGATGCTGCTAAGGAAACCGCCCTGAACGGTACATTTATTATTGAGAAAATTGATACAGAAAGCGGTTTGATGCAAGTGATAGATGTTGAACGCAAAGGACTTGAGACATTTGGAGAAACTAAAAGTTTTGAAAAAGCGGAACTCAGTACTTTTAAGCTTACGGGGAGCAATTATTTTTATTTCTTTGCTGCACTTATGTGCGGAACTGCCGTGCTATTTATAATTTTGGCAATATTCTATAGGGAAGAAGTCTATATCCAGTCAGAAGAAGATATTGAATAGAGCAAAAGATAAAATTTAGCTTAACTAATTCGATATCTTTCCGTACAAAGCACGAACCCAATGTAATAATGAATAACCCTAAAGCAGCACATGTTAGATTCTCTTATACAAGCTTAAAGCCTACTGCTTTTGGCCTTACTGTACTTTCTGCTTTTTTCACATTTTACAATTATTTTTTACTGCAAGGCCCTGAAAAGTGGATAATACTTGCCCTGACTTCTTTTGCAACTACTGTATATTTCGCTTTATTTCTGATTCTCAGAAAAGAAAATGCGCTCTACAATTACACCTCATTACTTACCGGAGTTATTTTTATACTGCCCTATTTTAATACACTTCTGCACATGTGGTTGTATAATGATCCATTGCAAACAAGTAACATTTTATTACTACATGTGGGAGTGGGAATTATTGTAATAAAGCGTTCCTGGTTTGCTGGAATTATCACAATCACAACACTTGTCTGGCTTATTATTGCTGTTCAATTAGGGTTTAGCTCAGAATGGGGGCACTATGTTTTTTCATTAATTGCAGCAATTATTCTTGCCTTTATTGCCAACAGCATTATACAGCTGAACTTTAAAAACCTCGAAGAAGCACGGGAAACAGAGCAGCAGCAAAACAAAGAATTAAAGGTGGCTAAAACCGAACTGGAAAAACAATCGGAAGAATTAAAGACAAGCCTAGTAAAAGTAGAACAAGCCAAAGAAATAGCGCTTCAAGCTTCAAAAGCCAAGGAAAACTTCCTCTCAACAATGAGCCATGAATTGCGCACTCCCTTAAATGCAGTAATTGGCTTAACCAATCTTTTGGTCGAAAACAATCCGCGCGAAGACCAGCTGGATGATCTTGAAACACTGCAATTTTCAGCCGATAACTTGCTATCGTTGATTAATGATATCCTCGATTTTTCTAAAATAGAAGCCGGTAAAATACAACTGGAGCAGGTGTCTTTTAGACCTGAAAAATTATTGGATAATTTGCAGCGTTCATTTCAGAATAAAGCCCAGGAAAAAGGAATTAAACTAAGTTTTGAAATTGACCAATTACCTGCAGAAGTATTGATAGGCGATCCTGTTCGGCTTACCCAAATAATGAACAATCTGATCAGCAATGCATTGAAATTTACCGATAAAGGAACCGTAAAATTTAATTGCAAACTGATTGATACAAAGGAAGACCATTTAATTTTAAGATGGGAGGTACAAGACACTGGTATTGGTATTCCAAAGGAGAAACAAAAGGCAATTTTTGAGGCTTTCGAACAGGCCGACAGCAATACAACACGAAAATTTGGAGGCACAGGTCTGGGCCTGAGTATTACCCGTAAATTGGTGCAGTTGATGGGTGGTGAATTAAAAGTTGAAAGCGAAGAAAACAAAGGGGCGTTGTTTTACTTCACAATTACATTGAAGCTGGCCAAAAATCAACAAGACCAAACCAAAGTTAAGATTGATGATAAAAAGGCAAGTTCTAAATCTACTCAGCTGCCGGAATTGCCCAAAAACATTAAAGTGCTGATTGTAGAAGACAATGAGATAAACATCAAGGTTGTTTCTAAAATTCTAAAAAACAACGGGGTGGCCCATGAAATTGTAAAAGACGGAAGTTCTGCCTGTCAGCTTATTCAAAATAAGCAGTACCACCTGGTTTTAATGGATTTGCAAATGCCTATAATGGATGGTTATGAAGCCACTAAAAATATCCGTGCTATGGATGATGAGTACTTTAAAAATGTACCCATAATAGCACTCACTGCATCTGTATTGCTGGATGTACAAGAAGGGGTGCTCGAAGCCGGAATGAATGATTATGTCAGTAAGCCAATAGAAGTAAACATACTACTCGAAAAAATGATCAAGGTATTGGCTGAAAGTCCCGTTCCTAAATAATTACCCCACTTATATTATCTTTGCCCCCTCAAATTAAAAATATGGAAATTGTTAATGGCCGCTATCAAATGGGCGGTAAAGACTTATTGAAAGTTGCTGCGGAATTTGATACTCCGCTTTATGTTTATCATGCCGAAAAAATTCAGGAGCAATACAGAAAGCTCACAAAGGCCTTTTCAGCAAGCAATGTAAAGATTAAGTACGCCTGTAAAGCACTTTCGAATATTAATATCCTTAAGATACTTAAAGATGAAGGTTCGGGATTGGATACCGTTTCAATCAATGAAATAAGGCTTGGGCTGGAAGCGGGATATGACCCCAAAGACATCATCTATACACCGAATGGAATTTCATTTGAAGAAATCAAAGAAGCAGTAGAATTAGGAGTACAGATCAATATTGACAACACTTCTATTCTGGAGCAATTTGGGCATCACTTTGGTGGATCAGTGCCTGTTTGTATCCGAATCAATCCACATATTCTTGCAGGAGGAAATGTAAAAATTTCTACCGGACATATCGATTCCAAATTTGGCATTTCCATTTATCAATTGCGCCATGTAGAGCGGTTGGTCGCTTCTACAGGAATTCATGTGAATGGATTGCACATGCACACCGGCTCAGATATTCTTGATGTGAATGTCTTTTTGCAAGGGGCAGAAATGCTATTTGATGCAGCAGCACATTTTAAAAATCTCGACTTTATTGATTTCGGCAGCGGCTTCAAAATTCCCTACAAACCCGGAGATATCGGAACTGATATAGATGAATTGGGCGCACAACTATCGCAGCGATTCAATGATTTTTGTAAGGACTACGGAAAAGACCTGGAGCTTTGGTTTGAACCCGGCAAATTTCTGGTGAGCGAAGCCGGTGTATTTCTCGCAACCGTTAATGTATTGAAACAAACTACTGCCACAGTTTTTGCAGGAGTGGACTCAGGTCTCAATCATTTGATCCGGCCTATGTTTTACGATGCTTATCACCATATCAGCAATATTTCCAACCCTAATGGAAAAGACCGCATATACACCGTAGTCGGCTATATTTGCGAGACAGATACTTTTGCCTGGGATCGTGTAATTCACGAAATTCGCGAGGGCGATATTCTGGCTTTTCAAAATGCCGGAGCCTATGGCATGATGATGGCCTCCAATTACAATTCGCGGTTCCGCCCTGCCGAGGTTTTGATCAAAGATGGAAAAGCACACTTAATCAGAAAGCGGGAAACCATGAAAGACCTACTGCGCAATCAGGTTGTTTTGAAGGATTAAACCACTTTAGCACTTTTTATATTTTATTAAGCCCATTTACTACGCTATAATTTTTAAATTTGGTATTCATCTTTAAAACCAAATTAATATTATGGCATTAAGTGAAAATTATAGACAGATTATTGAAGGCGCTATTAAAGCAATAGAAGCTCGTAAATTTTATGCGCAATATCCCGAGCATCCCAAAGCATATCCTGAAGATGCTACACAAAAAGCTGAAAGCTATTTCAAAGGGCTGCTCAACAAAAAGTTTGAAGAATTGCAACAAGGCAATCCGGCAGAATGGATAGGAGAAGAAGTTTCTCCATACACATCTGATGCACTGGGCATTACTTATCCGGCCTTTGATGTAGATACTTTAGTTGAAAATGCTGACAATGCCTTTCAAAGTTGGAAGAAAGTATCTGTAGAAGACCGTGCAGAAGTACTGGTTGAAGCCCTGGAAAAAATCAAAGAACGCTTTTTTGACATCGCTTTTGCTACTATGCACAGCACCGGACAGTCTTTTATGATGTCTTTTCAGGCATCCGGCCCACATTCCAATGATCGCGCACTGGAAGCGATGGCCTTGGCCTATCAAGAGCTTACCCGTTATCCCAGCCAGGTAGAATGGGAAAAGCCTATGGGCAAATTTTCAGTAAAGCTGGAAAAAAGTTTTAAGCCAATTCCAAAAGGAGTAGCATTGGCCATTGGTTGTTCTACTTTTCCCGTTTGGAATAGTGTGCCCGGTATTTTTGCTTCGCTGATGACTGGAAATAGTGTCATTGTAAAACCACATCCCGGAGCAGTTTTGCCCATCGCTATAGTAGTAGCTGAAATTCAAAATGCACTGAAGGAAAAAGGATTGAATACTTTGACTGTTCAGTTGGCAGTAGATAAAAAAGAAGTCCCCAATACCATAGAGCTGGCAGAACATCCAAAAGTAAAATTGATAGACTATACCGGAGGAAATACTTTTGGAGACTATGTAGAAAGCTTGCCCGGAAAAACAGTATTCACCGAAAAAGCAGGTGTCAATTCAGTTATTTTGGACTCTACTAATGACCTGAAAGATACCCTGGGCAATTTGTCCTTTTCTGTATCCCTGTATTCAGGACAGATGTGTACAGCGCCACAAAACTTTTTTGTCCCGGAAAGCGGAGTGAAAACCCCCGATGGAAATGTCTCTTTTGATGAAGTCGTAGAAGGCTTTAAAAAAGCAGTATCAGGTCTGGCCAATCACCCGAAAATGGGGGCTGGTACCTTGGGCGCCATTCAGAACGAAAACACTTTAAACCGTGTAAAATCTGCAAAACAATTGGGCGGAGAACTGGTTTTGGAACCTGCTAAAGCGGAAAACGCAGAATTTTCCAATGCAAGGGTTTGTGCACCGGGCATTATTAAGGTAAATGCCGATCAATTGAATATTTATGAAAAAGAGTTGTTTGGACCGCTCGTGGTTTTTGTAAAAACAAAAAATACCGACCAGTCTATTGAGCTGGCAAAAAATATGGCAGAAAGGAAGGGCGCAATTACCTGTGCAGCATACAGCACCGATGCAAAAGTTATTGATAGAATTTTGGAAGAAATGGAGTCTGTGTTTACCCCGGTAAGTTTGAATTTATCAGGCCCAATTTGGGTCAACCAAAATGCGGGATTTTCAGACTTTCATGTTTCGGGAGGAAACCCTGCCGGGAATGCCAGTTTTACGAATCCCGAATTTGTAAATAAACGATTTGTTTGGGTTGGACATAAAAAAATTGCTTAAAAAACTAAAACCATGAATTATGAAAACTAAGACTCAATTATTTACAATGGCTTTGGCACTCCTGTTTTTTGCCGCTTGCCAGGGCGGGGGTGAATCAAATTCCTCTGCTGAAGAAAAGGAAGCTGAATCAGAAGTGAAAGATTCCAAAGAGGACAGTGAAGAATCCGGCCTCTCAACTACTTATGTGCTTGATCCGCAAACATCCCAGATCAAATGGGAAGGCACCAAAAAATTTATTGAATTTTCCCATAAAGGAACTATAAAGTTTAAAAACGGAAAGATCAGAGTTGAGAATGGCGCAATCACGGATGCAGAGTTTACAGTAGACATGACTACCATTGACAATACCGATCTGAAAGGAAAAGATGGTTATGAAAAACTGGTAGGGCACTTAAAATCGGACGATTTCTTCTATGTAGAAAGATTTCCGGAGGCCACTTTTGAATTGACTAAGATTGGGCAAAGTGAAGCGGATGGTTTTTCACATACCGCTACTGGAAACCTTACTATCAGAGGAAATACCAATGAAGTAAACTTTCCCATAAATATTGAGTATGATGAAGCCAAATTCAATGCTAACGGAGCAATGGTTTTTGACCGCACCAAATTTGATGTAAAATACGGATCGGATGATTTCTTTGAAGTGGTGAAAGACAAGGCCATTAAAAACCAGGTGAAACTTACACTGATTATAAAGGGAGCTGCACAGGCTATGTAAGTACATCAAAACCGATATCCTTTCGGTAGTATTTTTTATCGAAATCAATGGTATCACAAAGGCGTTTGGATTTTTCCAGCGCCTTTTTTAATGTATCGTCAAAAGAGGTGATGGCCAAAACCCTTCCTCCGCTGGTTTTCAATAAACCATCGTCTGTTTTGGTGCCAGCGTGAAAAATAATACTATCATTTGTTTCCCTGGGAAGGGATATTTCTTTGCCTTTTTCATAAGCTTCAGGATAACCTCCTGAAACCAAAACCACTGTAGCACATGAGCGGGAATCTTTCTCAATCCCAATCTCATTCAGCTTGCCATTGGCAGTGGCCTCAAACAAATCCACCAAATCGGATTTTATGGAAGGAATGACCACTTGTGCCTCGGGATCACCAAGTCTCACATTGTATTCAATTACATAAGGATCGTTTCCTACTTTTATCAGGCCGAAATAGATAAATCCCTTGTACTCGATATTGCGTTTTTTTAAGCCCTCAATGGTAGGTTTTACAATGCGCTCCTCTACTTTCTGCATCAATGCTTCATCTACAAAAGGCACCGGACTCACCGCGCCCATTCCGCCTGTGTTCAAGCCTTTGTCTCCTTCGCCAATGCGTTTGTAATCCTTGGCAGTGGGAAGCAGTTTATAGTTTTCTCCATCACATAATGCAAATACGGAGAATTCAATGCCATCCAAAAAATCCTCAATGACCACTTTTTGTGAAGCTTCACCGAATTTTTCATCCATGATCATTTCGCGCAAACTGCGTTTGGCAGCCTTTTCATCCAATAAAATCAAAACTCCTTTTCCGGCAGCTAAGCCATCGGCTTTTAGCACTATAGGTGTTGTTTTTTTATCGATTATATCCATTCCCTCTTCCAGATTATCGGCAGTTATTTCAGTATAACCAGCTGTGGGAATATTGTTTTCTTTCATAAATGCTTTTGCATAAGCTTTGCTGCCTTCCAGCAAAGCACCTGCTTTTACCGGGCCAATAACTGCGATATGGTTTAAATCGGAGTGATCGTAAAAATAGTCGCTGATACCATTTACCAAAGGATCTTCAGGGCCAACAACAATCATGTTTATTTTTTCCTGAACGGCAAAGTCCGCTACTTTTTCAAAATTAGTGGTATCCAGGGAAATATTTTCGCCATGCTGTGCAGTTCCGGGGTTGCCAGGGGCAATAAATAATTTTTCACATTTAGGGCTTTGTGCCAATTTCCAGGCCAAAGCATGTTCCCTGCCTCCCGAGCCAATGAGTAATATGCGCATATGATTGGTTTTAACCTGAGTTCGATAATTATTTAAGAGCTCTGAGCAATAAATAATTTCCGAGCTCAGGTGGTAAAGTTATGAAATTCCATTGCAGTGCTAAACTGTTTTTTAAAGCTTGTAATTTTACAATTCACGATGAACCATATTTCAACTTTCCGTTTCAAACAATTCCAGCTTATCCAAAGTGAAAACCATCTCAAAATAACAACTGAGGCTACCCTCTTTGCGGCTTGGGTCAATGCAGAAAAAGCACAAAACATATTGGACATAGGAGCGGGAACAGGTGTCTTGAGCTTGATGCTGGCACAAAAATCAAATGCCCAAATTGAGGCCATTGAAATTCAAAAAGGAGCAATGGAAATTTGTGCTGATAATTTCAAAAACAGTCCCTGGAAAAAGCGATTGAAGATTCATCATAGCAGCATTCAAAATTTTGATTCTGCTGAAAAATACGATGCCATAGTTTGTAATCCGCCCTTTTTCTTTAAGCAGAGCAAAAGAAAACAGGAGTCCAAAAACAGGGCTATGCACAATGAATCTTTGAGCCTTGGGGATTTGATATATGCCGTTTTAAGATTGCTTCAAAAAAGCGGCAAATTTTATGTGCTTTTGCCGCCTGAAACCATGCAGCATTTTGTATTGCTCGCGTCTGAAAATGGATTGTATCTACATGAAAAATTGCAATTGATCCATAAACCCGGAAAACCGGTTTTGCGCGAAGCCGCTTGCTTTGCTTTTCAGAAGCCTAAATCACTTGATGTTCAGCAATTGATCATACGCAATCCTGACGAGTCTTATTCCAATGCTTATCGGGAATTATTGAGGGAATATTTGATTATTTTTTGATTCGCCCAAATATCCCTTCAGCAAACTTTTGATATTCCGGTAGGTGTTTTTATACACCTTTTTCATTTTTGTTGATTTAATCCAGCGCACTTTACTAATGTCTTCTTCTTGCTGTGGAGTGAATTGTGTGGCATCGGAAAACATCAGGTACCAATTGGTTTTTTTCAGCACACTTTTTTGCTTCATTTCATAAGCGTGGAATGTAGTGGCAATTTTTTGGCGCACTTTAAGCTGCTCAATTCCACATTCTTCCATTACTTCCCTGCGCGCGCCTTCTTTAATGGTTTCTCCCTTTTCAATTTTTCCTTTGGGCAGGTCCCATTTTTTCTTGCGAAAAATAAAGAGAATTTCCCCCATGCTGTTGCGGACAATTCCACCACCGGCTTTAATGTATTCGTCAAAACAGCTTTTCACAGCTTTGAAAACAGCTTTTGGATCATTGGATAATATTTCCAATTCTTCCATTGAGCCGTGTTCAATTTCCAACAAACCCGCCTTAAAAGCAGCCTTGAATTTGCGTTTTTCTGATAGCCGTATGGGGTTTTGAAGATTGGAGAAATAAACTTCCCGGCCAGCTCCTTCTTTGAAAGCTATTGAAATCAGGCTTTTATTGAAAAAGATTTGATAGTTTTGGGACATGATTTTTGACGATAAAGTAGCACTAACGCTTGCAGAAAAACTGCTGCAAATAAAAGCAATAAAATTACAAGCTCATAAACCTTTCAAATGGGCATCAGGTTGGAATTCTCCGATTTATTGCGACAATAGAGTCACACTTTCTTATCCCGATTTGAGAACTTATATTAAAAAGCATTTGGCACAATTGATCTCCGATCGTTTTCCCGATGTGCAATTGATAATGGGTGTTGCAACTGCCGGGATTGCGCAGGGGGCTTTGGTGGCTGAGTACCTGGGCTTACCTTTCGCTTATGTACGTCCTGAACCAAAAAAACACGGTATGGGCAAGCAAATAGAAGGCCGTGTCGAAATTGGTCAGCGAGTGGTTTTAATTGAAGACCTGGTATCTACAGGAAAAAGTTGTATAAAAACTTTTTCTGCACTGGAAGAAGCAGAACTGGAATTGTTGGGGACTGCTGCAATCTTTTCCTATGGATTTGAGCAGGCAAGGGAAAATTTTAAAAATGCCGGTTCGATCTACTACAGCCTTTCAGATTATAATGCGCTGCTTAAAATAGCCTTGCAAAATGGCGATATCAAAGAAGCTGATTTAGCTTTGTTGAACGAATGGAGAAATGCACCAGAAGTTTGGGGAAGGTAATTTTTCTTCAAAGCACCACCGGCAATTCTCGTTTTAAAGAAAAAATGTGTTACTGCCCTTCACAAAGCACGATTTTCAAATTGCTTTACAGGACGTTCCGTGCCTTTTGCATGAAAATTCCAAGTAAACCGAGAATGGTTTTACGTGATAATAATATTCTTTCCAAGTGGCCGACTAAAAGTCGTCCTCTACAAAAAAATCGGTTCAATTTTAAACCATGGTTTTATGTATTATAATGTGCGATCCCTCCGGGATCGGGCGGTGGTGGGGATACTTTTTTATAAACATCTGATCCCCGCTGGGATCAATTGGCTTTGTTTGAAGAGATGTCCATTGGTTTTTAATGTTTTCCCTGCCCAATAGAATTGAATATGCAGCGATGGCAATGCCGGATACATTCGATGTTTATAAAAAGCAAAAAAAAATTTTGCAGACCACAGCGGGGTCTTACTTGTTATTCGAATTTAGGCTTAGAGCTTTGCATGTGTGCCATCGCAAAATGGTTTGTTGGCAGAGTGCTTACAACCACACCAAGCCGCGGTTTTTGTTTCTTCCACTTTTTCGATTACAGGTGAAAATTCCGTGCCTTTGTGAGAGCCATCGCAAAAAGGTTGCTTTCCGGAATGCCCACATTCACACCATGCATAGGTGCCGGGCTTTACTTCTATTACGTAAGGTGATTTTTGTGCTATTTTCTTTTCCATCTCGATTTTTTAAACAAACTAATCAAAAGTGATATGAAAGTAAAATAGCAGAACTCGAATATTGTTCAAAATCGAAGGAGGCTACATTTTCTTTTCCGCTTTCTTGGCTTTCCTTTTGTTTTTGTCGTAAATGGTAAACACCCTGGTAACATTGAACCCAAAGTGAATATCGCCATTCAGCCAGCGACCGGTTGTTTCGGTCATCACTGCTTTTTCGATCATGCCCCTGGAATTTGTGAAATGCAACTGGAAAATATGCCCGCCAGTTTCTAAATCAATACCAACGGAAAATGCATCCTGTACATTTTCACCATAGAGTTTGGATTCGATTTGCCCGGGAATAATCCAGGAATATTCCATATTGACAGCCAGGCTGCCCGTCAACTTCACACGGCCTCCTGCACCCATTACAAATACGGAATTATTATCGGCCTTGGTTGCTACCAAATTTCTATGGATCATAGTTGGCGATAATTGAAGGGAAAAATATTCATTGAATTTTCTGGCAATAAGCAAACTATAGGTATAAGTAAACCTGGAAGTAGCATAGTTTTCGCGATCCGGTTCTGGAAATCGCGCACTATTAATGGCGGCATCTGCAAATGCGGTCAATGTGATGGGCATTCGTTTTTTTCCGGTGCTTTGCCTCAGGATTTTGTATTTGAGAAAACCATCGTAGGTTTTTTCGAAAGAACTACGCCCATAGCCTATGGTGAAATTATCGGTAACACCATATTCAAAACCCAAACGGATTGTGGCATTGTCAATTCCAAAAAACTCCCTGATTCCACTGTTGACACGCCCAAATCGGTGTCCTATAATAAACATCAACACCCCTTCATTTACTGTCTCTATGGAGTGATTATTGATTATTCTTGCTGTTTTAAAAGTAGCAATGGTATAATCGGTGGTTTCTTCTTCCTCTTCTTCAAGCAAGGCCATCAAATCATCATCTTCTTCCTCTTCCTGGGAAAACAATGGCATTGAAAACAACGACAGGACGCACAACAGTACAATCGACTTTTTAAGCATGATATAATTTTATTTTTTGAAGGGCTTATAATTCATTTTCACTCTCACTTCTACCACGTCTGCAATATTGTCTTCCACCACAGATGGTATTTCAATATTGTAATCTGCTACTGTGAGGTTAAATGTTGCATTGGCATTAATTTCACCATCTTTCACCTCTAAAGTACCGGGAGATTTTATGGTTTTGCTTTCCCCGTGCAAATTCAAAGTACCTTCTACCTCTACTTCGTATTCCCCGTCTTTGGAAAAATCCACAGCACTTAAATCCACAATTTTTCCCTGGAAAGTAGATTTGGGATATTTTTCAGAATGAATGTATTTTTCGTTGAAATGTTCCTGCATCAATGCTTTTTCAAATTGAAAGCCCTTCATTAAAACTGAAAAAACCATTTCTCCGCTTTCGGTATCCAAAATGCTGGTGACCTGGTTGTTGTCGGCTTCAATATTTTCCAAAGGAGCCTCTGAGTAAAAACTGATGTGCCCGGTTTTGGTAATGTATTTTTCAGCTTTTATTGCAAAAAAAGAAAAAATGCTTAGCGTGATAACCAGTAAATTTTTCATAGTTTTTGTTTTTTAATTATTTAATGCGCCTTGGTCTATCCAGGCTTTTACTAAACTGATTTGACAAGAATTTAATTGCGTATTTGGTGGCATTGTTCTTACATCAACCACTCTGTTCATCATTGAGCCGTTGTCCACCTTGGCCTTTACTCCTGCATAATTTGTGAAAATACCATTGCCATCTCCTCCAGCAATATGACATCCTGATAGATTACATGAGCTCTCAATAATAGGGCGTATGCTTTCATCATAACTTACAGCCACAGTATCGCAGGTTTGGGATGCATAATATTCTTCGTAGAGCTCTTCCTCATTGTCGTAATAGCAGCCACTATAAATCATAGCTGTTAGAATAATTGAAATAAGCGAAAAAATATTTTTGTAATTCATAATTGTTATTCTTGGAGTCCCTGGTTAATCCAGGCTTTTATGGTATTAATTATACAGTCATCTAACTTTGATTGGTTTTGTGGCATAGGCTCAAAACCGGGTTCATGGTTAATTGCTCCAAAAAGCCTGTCATTATCTTCGGCTACGGCTTTTACACTTGCATAGGAACGTAAGTCCACATTTCCATTTGAAGCATTCCCTCCATTATGACATCCAACACAACCTTTGTTTTGTAAAATAGATGCAATATCATTGCTATAAGTCACATTGCTTGTGTCGCAATCAACAGAACCAGCATCACAGGAGTTGTTCAAAGCGCCCTGATCTATCCAGGTTCTTACTTTATCAATTTCTTCTGGCAAAAGTCGAGGGAGGTTAGAAGGAGGCATCCGGTCATACAAATCATCTACATCATTTTCTGTAATCAATTCATATAATTTACTACCATTAGGATCTCCCGGGTCAACCTCTTTCATTACATCATCATAATTGTCTAAAATAACCCCTTCTTGTGCATCCTGCGCATTGTGGCAGCCAGAACCTAAGCAGTTGGCTATAAAAATGGGGAGAATATGATTTTCAAAATAAACCGTATCGGGATCACAATCCGAATCGGTAGTATCCGTAACTGTAGTATCCGTTGGATTTTGATCATTGGGGTCAAAACCTTCAATATCAATAGGTTCGTGCTTACAGGAGTGCCAGATCAAAAGCACAGGGATTAAAAAGAGTAATTTTTTAAAGGCGTAAAATAAGCGCATTTGCCAATGTTTATTTTTTCAATAAGCAACCAAAATTAATGAAAAGGGTCAACAGATTTTAATTGTTTCAGGAATATAAAATAAATCCATGTTCAGCCAACATACAACGCAAGCTGTCCCAAATTATGTTTTAGCACCTGAAAATCAGCTGTTTTCTTTCTCTTTCACAGAGCATGTGCTGAGTCCAAAAGGAGCATAGAGTGGACAAAAGCTGATGAAGCTCGTTAAAACGAATATAGCAGCAAATACAAGTAGCACAATGGCCAAAGTGCCGCTGATTACATCTGTCATATAAAGAACCACTATTGCTGCAGCAATGAGAAACCTTATTATACGATCAATAATACCCATGTTCTTTTTCATGATAATTGAGTTTGCTTGCCCACTAAATTACTAAAGAAATCAGTTAGAATTGACAATTTCTATTTATTATTCTTTCAATCAGAATGCAAATATTTAAATTCATATGTTTACGCTATAAAATTGAAAAGCTATGCTGTTATCAATCATCAACTTCTTCCAGGGTCAGTTTATGCCGCACGGCCATTGTTATTTTTGGCGTCCGGATATCCTATGGACGAATGTAATAGGAGATGGCTTAATAGCCCTGGCCTATTTCAGTATTCCTTTTTTGCTGGTTTATTTCCTGCGCAAAAGATCAGACATTCGATTTCGCGGTATTTTTTACCTTTTTGCTATGTTTATTCTTTCCTGCGGTATCACGCATGTGTTGACCATTGTTTCGGTATGGGAACCTATTTATGCCTTTGAGGGCATTGCCAAAGTTTTTACTGCTTCGGTTTCCAGTAGTACTTTTTGTTAAAATACCGGCTGCACTCAAAATTCCAAGCCCTCAACAAATGGCTGTGGTAAATTTGGAATTGAAAAATGAGATTAAACAAAGAGAACTTGCCGAAAAGAAACTACTGGAAAAAGCAAATGACCTTCAAAATTCCAATAATTTACTGAAACAATTGACCTATTCTGCTTCGCATGACTTGAAAGAACCACTCAGGAATATCACCTTAATGACACAGCATTTTCAAAAGAAATTTACTGAGCAGATTGAGAAAGAAGAGAGGACAACTTAGATATGATTGTTGCAGAGGGGAAGCGTATGATTAATACAATTGAAGCCTTAGAAAATTTTGGGAGTATTGAAATTTCAGATGATGCAATCCACAAATTATCCTATGAAAAATGCCTGGAAACAGCTGTAAATTCGCTGAAATCTGAAGGAAAAAATCTGCGCATTGAGGCAGAAAACAAGTTGCCGGAGTGGCCCGGTTATTCAACATTAATTACTGAGCTTTTTAGGGAATTGCTCAGCAATGCAATAAAATTCAACAACAATGATATAGCAGAAGTGAAAATCAGCAGCGATATAAGCGATGATGTCTTAAAAATAGTATTGAAAGACAACGGGATAGGTTTCAATCAAAAATATGCAGATCGCATTTTTCAAATGTTTGAAAAACTGGAAGACCGCAACAAATATCCCGGTCCGGGATTGGGATTAAGTACCTGCAAGAAAATTGTGGAAATCCATCGTGGTATAATTAGCACAGAAAGTACAGAAGGAAGGGGCAGTAGCTTTATTATTAAACTGCCCATTCAGAATGATTTTCAAGAATAGTTTAACCCAGACATTTTGGCCTTCGGGCAGATTATGCACTTTTAATGCCAATTAGGTTTAATTAAAATGATCTCTTACACGATCGAAAAACCCTTTTTCATTTTTTCCGGGAGAGGGTTTAAAGTTTTCCGAATTTTTTAACTGCTCTAAGATTTTTTTCTCCTGATCATTCAGGCGTTTGGGTGTCCAGATATTTACATCAATCAACTCATCGCCTACATTGTAGCTGCTGTTTAAATCAGGTATTCCTTTTCCTTTGAGCCTGAATATTTTGCCCGATTGGGTTCCAGCCGGAATTTTTATTTTGGCTTTACCGCTTATCGTAGGCACTTCTACTGTCGTTCCAAGAGCCGCATCTGCGATATTGAGGTGCAAGTTATAAACCACATCCTGCCCTTCTCGTTGCAGGCTTTCATGTGGCACTTCTTCTACCTGGATAATTAAATCGCCATTGCTTCCGCCTCGTTCTCCTGTATTTCCTTTTCCGGTCATTGAAAGTTGAACGCCATCACTGACACCCGGAGGAATATCGAGCGATACGGTTTCTTCACCGTACATTCTTCCGGTGCCATTGCATTTGCCGCATTTGTTTACAATTGTACGTCCCTCTCCATGACAGGTGGGGCAGGTTGAACTGGTAGCCATTTGCCCTAAAATGGTATTGGTAACTCTTCTTACCTGGCCAGCGCCATTGCAAGTAGAGCAAGTATTATATGCACTTCCATCTTTAGCTCCGGTACCGCTACAACTATCGCAGGCGAGGTATTTTTTTACTTTAATTGTTTTATTGGCGCCATTTGCAACTTCATTTAGCGTCATTTTAATTTTTATCCTCAAATTAGAACCTCTCCTTCCACTGCTTCTTCTACGTGAACGACCTCCTCCTCCAAAGAAAGATTCAAAGGGGCTTCCGCCTCCACCACCGGCCTGTCCGAAAACATCACCAAACTGCTCGAAAATATCTTCCATTGTCATTCCGCCACCGGAAAAGCCTCCACCACCACCACCGGGACCACCCTTAACTCCGGCATGTCCATATTGGTCGTAGCGCCTTTTTTTGTCCTCATTGCTGAGTACTTCATATGCTTCGGCTGCTTCTTTAAATTTTGTCTCTGCACCGGGATTATCAGGGTTCCGGTCAGGGTGATATTTGACAGCAAGTTTGCGGTATGCTTTTTTTATTTCCTGTGCTGAGGCATTTTTAGAAACCCCCAGTATATCGTAATAATCTTTCGCCATAATTATTTTCCTACTACTACTTTTGCGTATCTTATAATTTTATCGTTCAACATATATCCTTCCTCGACTACATCTACTACTTTGCCTTTTTCTTCCTCGCTTTTTGCAGGAATTTCTGTCAGTGCTTCGTGCAATTCGGGATCAAAATCTTTGCCCATACTCTCCATCACTTTCAGTCCTTTTTGCTCAAGGGATTTTTGCATTTTGTTGTAAATAAGATCCATCCCTTCTTTCAGAATTTCAGGATCATCTGAATTTTCCGAAGATTTCATTGCTCTGTTAAAATCATCAAGTACAGGTAAAAAGACTGACATAATATCCTGTCCGGCATCTTTAATGAGTTCGAGCCGTTCTTTAGCAGCGCGCTTTTTATAATTGTCAAAATCGGCATAAAGACGCAAATACTTGTCTTTCTGTTCTTCAATTTTCAATTCAAGTTCCTCGATTTGCTCTTTCAAATCAGCTGTTTCAGTCTTTTTTCCCTTTTCTGATTTTTTCTTTTTAGGGTTTTTTTGGGCGTCTTCATTTTCCTCTTCATTGCCCTGCTCCCTTTTTTCTGTCTCTTCTGCTTTTAGATTTTCTTCACTCATTTGCTGCTTTTTTTATAATCACGTCTAATTTTCAAATTCCCTGCCAAATTGAAATAAAGGACAAATTGTCAGGGTAAATTGTTGCTTTTTAAGCGGTTTTGAAGAATTCTTTCCAGGTCGCGCAGCCTTAAATCCACGCCAATGATCATTCCTTTTTGGTCAATAAGAAAGGATGCGGGAATAGATTCAAGCTTGTAATCCAAAGCCACTTTTGATTGCCATCCTTTTAGTTCGCTTACATGCCAGGGCCAGTATAACTTGTCTTTTTCTATAGCTGCAATCCATTTTTCACGATCGGCATCCAGCGAAACACTCAGTATTTGAAAACCTTCGGCATTTTCAAATTCCGCATCCCGGTATTTTTTGTGCAGTTGCACCAATTTCGGATTGACTTTTCGGCAGGGTTTGCACCATGATGCCCAAAAATCAATCAATACTATTTTCCCTTTGAGTTGTTCTAAAGTTATTTCTTTGCCACTGGTGTCGGGCAAATTAATTGCTGGTGCATAAGTTCCATTGATCAATTCGGTATTCCCGGAATTACAATTGGAAAAGCTGAATAACCATAAGATACTACTGAGCAATAAGGTGTTCCTCAAAATCATTGAGTGCATCGCGCCATTTTTTTGGAATTTCAACTGTTTTATTTTCTGGATAATTAAATGCCACAAGAATTGTTTTGGCTTTAAGTACTGAAATTTCCTGCTTGCCATTATTCTGAAAGATTTCATAAATGAGCTCAAAACTTTTTCTGCCAATACGGCTACATGCACAGCCAATAGTTAATTGATCTCCAAATTTAGCGGGACGAAGAAATTCGAGTTCGGCTTTGGCCAGAATTACACTCAGGTCTGAAAAATCTACAGGAATATTGAGTACCTCATTTAAATAATTGCAACGTGCCAGTTCTACATAGGTCAGGTAGTTGGCATTGTTGACATGCCCCAGTGAATCCATGTCTGCAAAGCGCAACTGAACTGGCGTAATGTGTTTGTATGTAATTTTGTTTTCTGGCATTATTAATATTCTGATGCAAAGTTCGACATATTTACTTTTGAAATGAAACAGTGTTCACAATCTGTTAACCTGAGTCCGATCAAGACGACAAGTGTCTTGACAGATAATTATTTAAAAGCTGAGCAATAAATAATTTCCGAACTTAGCTTATGATGATTTATTGATTTTCATTCTTCAAATTATGTAATCACTCCCGCTGCTTGCTGTCTATCCATATGGTCACGGGACCGGAATTGACAAGCTCTACCGACATGTCTGCACCAAAGACCCCGGCTTCTACTTTCAAGCCGCTTTCTGTTTTCAATTGCTTTAGAAATTTTTTATAAAGGGGAATGGCCTTCTCCGGCTTTGCCGCCTTGATAAAAGAGGGGCGGTTTCCCTTTTTGGTGCTGGCATGTAATGTAAATTGACTTACAACCAGTATTTCACCCTGAATATCAAGTAGCGAAAGGTTCATTTTTCCTTCTTCATCAGGAAATATGCGCATGTTCAGTACTTTCTTCACCAGCCAGTTGATGTCTTCTTCATTGTCTTCCGCTTCAATGCCTAATAGCAAAAGTAAACCGCGATCGATTTTTCCGGTCAGTACAGCGTCAGCTATTACCGAAGCTGAATCCACTCTTTGTAATATGATACGCATCAGTATTTCTTTTTTCCTTTTAGCGATTCCACAATATTGATATAATTCTTGTAGCGTTCGGGGTGAATTATCCCTTCAGCAACAGCATCCAATATTCCACAGCCGGGCTCTTCCAGGTGCAAACAATTATTGAATTTACATTGCTCCAGGTGTGGAACAAAATCGCGGAAGTAGCGTCCCACTTCGTGCAGCTCCAGATCTAAAAGCCCAAACTCCTTGATGCCGGGGGTATCAATAATATAAGTTTCCGAACCCAATGCATACATGGTGGCATAAGTAGTGGTATGTTTCCCTTTTTGAAATTTACCTGAAATCTCAGCTGTTTTGAGTTTCAGGTCGGGTTCCACGGCATTGATCAGGCTGGATTTCCCAACTCCAGAGTGGCCTGCAATCAAAGTCACTTTTTTAGGCAACAGCTTTTTAAACGCCATAATACTTTCAGTATCGTAAATACTTGTGAAAAGTACCGGATATTCGAGTTCCTGATATATCTCAGCCAGAAAATCCTGTTTTTCCAGCGCTTTTTTATTGTAGATATCCTGTTTGTTGAAAACTATAATGGCAGGGATATGATAAATTTCAGCCCCAAGCAAAAGCCGGTCTATAAAGCCAGATGATGTGCGCGGTAACATTACCGATGCCAGAATGATCAACTGATCAATATTGGCGGCCACAATATGCCGAGCATGATCGTGTTTAGGCGATTGTCTTATAATGTAGTTTTTCCGGTCTTCAATATGCTCAATGACATATTCCCCCTCTTTGTTTTCAAGCAATACCTTATCTCCTACAGAAACAGGGTTGGTGAATTTATTGTCGTTCAGCCTGAGCTTCCCTTTCAGGCGGCATGAAATATTTTGTCCGTTTTCCAACTGTACCTGGTACCAACTTCCGGTAGATTGTATGACTGTTGCTTTTTGGCTCATAACTGAAAATTCGGGTGCTCTGCTTTATAGTTTTTAATCCTGTGCGAGAGAGATTTCAACAGAAAAGGGTTTTTTTCCAGGGCATTGCCAATAACCACCACATCAGCTCCGGCAGTGCATATTTCCTCAGCGGCTTCTGTATTGCGAATCCCTCCGCCACAAATCAATGGCAAATCCACTGTTTTTGCTACTTGTTCTATAACACTTGCTGGAATTGGCTCCTCACTGCCACTGCCTGCCTCGAGATACAGCAATTGATGCCCCAGGTAATAACCGGCCAATGCAGTATTTACTATTTTTTCCTCCGCTTTTGGAGATATTGGTTTGGTTTCTGAAGCTTTTAAAACGGATGCTTTAGTAGAATCACTTATAATAATATAGGAAGTGGGAATCACTTCCAGCTTGTTTTCTTTTAGCCAGGGGGCAGATTTAATATGCTGTTCAATAAGATATTCAGGATTTCTGCCGGAAATCAGGCTTAAAAAAAACAGGGCATCAGCCCTGGCCGAAAGCTGATTGTAATTGCCCGGAAATAAAATCACCGGAAGATCAGTAAAGCCTTTAATCTGCTCAATGCAATAATCTGTCGCTCCATTTTTAACAAAAGAACCACCAACAAAAATAAAATCAACAGGATAATTGGGCAACAATTCGGCCAATGCAGAAAAATAACGGGTATTATCTTTGTCAGGGTCAATCAAAATTGCAAAGCCTTTTTGTCCGCTTGACCTTAAAAGTTGCAACTTTGATAAAAGCTTTTTGTTTTTACTGATCATGGCATAAAGATAATAAGGCCATTTGCTTTAATTATTATAATGGACAAAGCATTAAAAATCTATTTACTGATCTCAGCAGTGATTTTACTTTCTATTACCCTTAGATATTTGGCTTATCTCTATGATAGACCAAATCCTAATATTCCATTAAAAGAAGTGTATGAGGAAAATCCGCTTTTGATTTCCGCAAAGCAGCGGGCAAGTGAAAACCTGGATACTTTGTGGAAATATTATCCCAGGTATCCTAAAAACACTTATGTAAAATACCCTGTTGACACACAAAAGACGCTAATCCATTATGAATGGGGAAAATTGATGAGTGCCGATACTGTTCAATTAGAAATACTGCAACACAGCACAGGCAAAAAAATCCAAATTCCGACAGCGCATATGCAAGACTGGTTGATAGAACTTGAAGGGGATCAAATAAAAGGTGCCTATACCACTCAGGCGCTTTTTATCCTGGAAGCAAGGATTAATGAACAAACAGCCGAAAAGCTGGATTCATTGTTGAGCCATTTCAGCGATCCTTTATACTGAGCAATTAAATAATTATCGAATTAAGCTTAGTAGTTTTACCACTTAAATCAATAATCATGGATGAGCGCATAGCAATGTTTAAAAATATAGTAGAGGAATTGATACCCTTCAATAAATTTATTGGTGTTCAGCTTGTAGAAGTAAAAGAAGGTTTTGTGAAATTGAAAGTGCCATTTAAACCCGAATTGGTGGGAAATCCAATGCTCAATGCACTACATGGTGGGTTGATTTCTACAGTGATGGATACCGCAGGTGGTGCTGCTGGAATGACTACACTTACTTCTTTTGAAGACCGGATTTCAACAATTGACATGCGGGTAGATTATTTGCGCCCCGGACAAGCCAAAGATTTGATTGTGGAAGGAAAAATTACCAGGAGTGGAAACAGAATAGTAGCTACAGCAATGAAAGCGTATCATCCGGAGGAAGAACTGAGCCTGATTGCTGAAGGAAGAGGTGTTTATAATGTAAAGCGAAACTGAAATGAAGAAACCCCTTTTCTTACGCCTATTGATTGAATTTTTATGGTTGTTGTTTGCGCTTATATTGGCATTGGTATTTTGTTATGTGCTTTTGGGAGCCGTGAAAAATGAATTTTTGCTGCCGCTGATATTTTATAATTTCCTGGCAATTACTTATTTCCGGATGATATTGTTTACAGAGGAAAACCTGTTGATTAAAAATATTGTTGTTCGAATTTTATTTTTCATGCTCAATATTCCCTTGTTTTTTGCCATAATCATTCAGCTTCAGGATTTTTTTTACCTCTTTGACCATTATGATATCAATCAGTTTTTGCGGACAGATATTGTTTTGGACGGGGATGCTGCACTTGAAGTCTATCAAAACTTCAGGACAATTTTAATCGCTTCGGCAGTATCTTCTTTAATGCTAATTCTTATCTTAGAATTCCAATTGGCTAAATATATACTCAAATATTTTAAATAATTATGCGCAATTTAATTTTTAAATCATCGGTCTTACTGCTTTTTGTATCATTTTTCATGTTGCTTCAGTCTTGCGACCGCGATCCATGTAGCGATGTGATATGTACTGGTCCTGAATCCTACTGCGTTAGTGGAATTTGTCAGTGCCCGGATGGATATGAAGGCCCCAATTGTGATATCCTGAGCCAGGACAAATACATTGGCAATTATAATGTAAATGAATCCTGCAATCCGGGAACTCCGAGAGGCTGGACATTCAGTTATATTAGCCCGGGAAATGGTATAAATAAGGTAAATATCAGCAATGCCTTAAACACCGGACTCACAGCAGAAGGAGTTGTTTATGGCAATGAAATTTATTTTGACGAGCAAAATCTTGGTTCTATCAGATTTCAAGGCCGTGGCAATTATATTGAAAATGCCAACCGCATAGTAATTGAGTACGAATATTATGTAAACGGTACAGCCAATAAGTGCACAGCTAATTTTTTCAGGCAGTAGCAAAATAAAAAAGCAAAGGGTTCATGATTTTTTTGGTCGGGGGTGTAACCTTTTCTTTTCACCTCCGTAAAAATGGGAAACAGATTCTCAACCAAAAATCTATAGTCATGAATAAGTTACTTAGTTTTCCCGCACTTGCTTTACTTTCCATGCTTTTAATGAGCAACAGTTCAACATCAGTATATGATATGAAAGGTACTGAGGAAAGTAGCAAAAAATTTAAATTTATGTATTCCGGTGTAGTGAATCCGGGGCTTGAAATAATGCCATTGGTAGGTCAAATGTCTAAAGATGGCAATAAGTTGTATTTCTCCTCTCAAAATCACCAGGGAGAGCGCGATCTCTATATTTCCAAAAGATCTGTAAAAGGTGCTGACTTTACTGCCAGCACTAAAGTAAAAGGACTGGAAGAAAGACAAGTCTTAATGCCTACAGTTAGTGCCGATGAAAAAACTTTGGTTTTTGTTGAAAGTAAAGACGGCACACAATCAGGAAATAATTTGTTTACTGCTTCATTAGATAATGGAAGTGTCTCCAATATCAAAGAACTTAAAACTTTGAGTGAAGACAATATCTCAGACAGCTATCCTTTTCTTTCTGCCGATGGTAAAAGATTGTACTTTACTAAACAGCACAATGCAAACATTGAATTTTATGTAGCAGATGCCGGGGCAAACGGAAATTTTGGAGCACCAGAAAAACTGGCAATTGAAATACCTAAAGTTTCAAACAATATGAGCTGCGTACTTTCAAATGACGAGCTTGATATTTATGTACTTTCAGGAGATCACATTTATCATGCTCAAAGAAAAGCAATAGATAAGGCATTTTCTACACCAGTTAAAATCGCTTCTTCTCATACAGAAGGATATATGACAGGAATAGCAATGACCAATGACACCGAAGAATTGTATGTTTTCAATTCAGTAGGATTTAGAAATACGCAGGTATTAAAATACATCAATACCAAAGCAAGAAATCAATCGGGGACCAAAGTGCAGTTTGTAGATGTGGAGTAGTGGTTTAAGGTAACCGATTGTATAAAGGCTAAAACTGTAAGAGGTTTTAGCCTTTTTTCTTTATGCCTTTTCAAACATCTGCTTTAAATCCTCATTTATTTTCACCGCTTTGTTTTCCTTTATATCAAGCACTACAAAAGTTACATCGGCATCGCCTACAAATTTGCCGCTGTTCTTTTCCGTAATCTTTTGATAAATGGTAATGCTTCGACTTCCGATTTTCTTTATGGTGCATTCAATTTGCACTATATCACCCAAAACAGCGGGCATTCTGAAATTGATATTGATATTGACAATTACAAAACCCCATCCACGGGTTTCAAAATATTCAGAATTAATCGTCTCAGAAAAATAATTCCAGCGGGATTCTTCCAGAAATTCGAGATAACGCGCATTGTTTACATGTTGGTAAAAATCAAGGTGATAGCCTCTGATAGGTATTTCGGTCATAGCAGACTCCATTTTAAAATTTTCGGCAAAGCTAAGATAGATTTATCAAAACCTCAATTACAGAGCTTACAGAGATTGTAAGTGGTGCAGTTGCTTTGAAAGAGGCATAAAACACATCAAAATATTGTTATACTGAGCAAGAGATGTCATCTTTCCAAAAAGATGACATCTCTGTCGCCTTTTTTATTTCTTCAAAAACCTTGAAGGATTAATTGTAAACTTTTCCAAAGTTCTAAAACTTTGAAAAAGTTAAACGAACAATGCTTCTCACCTTTTCTATCTATTATACCTTTATATTTGCAATGTAATTCGTCCCTTCAAATGAAAAACATCCACCGCTATATTGAGGCAATGATCTTTGCCAATGATCAGGCAACCAGCCTTAAGGAAATTCAGGAAAGCCTGGTAAAAATTTATGGATGGGAACTTCCTCAGGAAGAGTTGCTCGAAATCATCAATGATTTAAAAGAAAAATATCAGGGCGAAGATTTCGCATTTGAAATAGTAGAAATTGCCGGGGGCTTTCAGTTTATGAGCAAAGCTGAATACCACGAATTGATTGCGCAGTTTTTAAACATCAAATCCAATAAAAAACTTTCTTCTGCTGCTTTGGAGACGCTTTCTATTATTGCCTATAAACAACCTATTGTAAAATCAGAAATAGAGCAGATACGAGGTGTTAATTGTGATTATACGGTTCAAAAGCTTTTAGAAAAAGAATTGATCAGCATAAAAGGCAGAGCTGATGGCCCAGGTAAGCCATTGCTCTATGGCATCAGCCCACAGTTTATGGATTATTTTGGCATCAATTCGCCCAAAGACCTGCCCAAATTAAAGGAAATAGAGCAGACAGAAGAAAATGAAATTGGCAATAGGGCTGAAATAGAGGAAAGTGATAATAGTGAGAAGACAACACAATGAGTAAAGAAAAAACAGGTTCCGAAGAATCAATGCGACTGAATAAGTTTTTGTCAAATTCGGGCATTGCCACACGCAGGGAGGCTGATGATCTGATCAAAAAAGGCCTGGTTAAAATCAACAATGAAGTGGTTCGTGAAATGGGCATTCAGGTAAAGCGCAGTGACGAGGTGCAGTTTAAAGATGAAACCCTTGAATGGCCTTATAAACCGGTTTATATTTTGCTCAACAAACCCAAAGATACGCTCACAGAAGGAGAAAGCAGCCAATACAAAACGGTATTGCAATTTGTGAAAAATATTGAAGCAGAAAACCTTTTTGCCGCAGAACAAATGGAAACTGCCGACTTGGGGCTTTTGCTGATTACCAACGATAAAAATCTGGCTAAAAAAATTACAAACCCCGAGCTAAAGCTGCGCAAAATCTATCTGTTGGAATTGAACAGAGCGTTGAGTGAAGAAGATTTTAACTTGCTAAAAAACGGGGTGGAACTGGACGAAGGCAATTGTAAAGTTGAGGAGATTGCATTTCCTGATGAAGAGGATCATACAAAAGTCGGAATAGAATTGTGGGACAATCAAAAGGACCTGATCAAAAAAATCTTTGAAAACCTGTCTTATAAAATCATGAAATTGGACAGGACGCTTTATGGTAATCTTACAAAAAAGGATCTCCCCAGGGGCAAATGGCGTTTTTTAAATGATAAGGAAGTAATGGCTTTGAAGCGACTTATCTCAGCATAATAGCTGAATTTCAAAAAAAAGTAGGGGCGCCCGGCCCCCCCCCCCTACTCTTTTTATGAGATATATTTATTTCAATTTAAAACTCAGACCAAAACTACCATATCCGATTCGGGAATAACCCACTTCCAGGAAAATACCCATAAATGGCAAAAGCATCGTGCGCACACCAATACCAATGCCCCCTCGCCAATCCTGGTATTCATCTTTGTAATTCGGTTTTTCTGCTGTTCCGGCTTCTCCCGTCACAAATTGATAACCCACCCATGATTGTAGGTAAACATCTACATACATGGCTTGAATAGGCTTGTTAATAATCTTGTCCAAAAGTGGTGTAATGTGATATTCACCCCTGATTGCCGGCATTAGGCTGCGATAAGTTTCATCGCTGTTTTCCCAAACCTGAACATTATGTGCTGCCTGATAAACATACTTTGATTTGAAATAAGTAAAGCTAGGTCCCATTGTGAAATTCTTCAAAACAGTGATCTGTGGATTTAGAGTAATGGGCATAGAAACCGATTTCACATCGCCAAACATAAAATTGCTCAAGTGCAAGCTGATGCTCCCGGGCTTTTGATAATAATGCATTTCAAAATTCCCAGCATCCATTTTTTCTGGACGTGGCTCGTATTCCTGGGCATATAAAATACCTGTAAATGAAAATATTAAAAGTAGGAGTAATGCTTTTGCCATTGTTTTATTTTTGGATATTAACCCAGGTATTGAGCGTAAATATCTAACCCTGAATTATGTGAAAATGTTCGTTGAATGAATTATATCGTTTCAATATTCAGTTGTTGTCACTCTCAATAATACGGAAAAACAGTAAAAAAGTTATGTGTTTTAACCTGAGTTCGATAATTATTTAAAAGCTCACCTGCCCGAATGCTTCATGCCCGTCCGAATGGTTTGGCCGGGCGGACAGGCGGGGAAATTCATTAAAACGTAATAGGCAAGGCGCATTTGTGAAGGTCTATCGGGATAAACCAAGCAAATGCAACGCAGCAAATTGCGTTTTATGGATTTCAAATGCCAGAAAACAGCAATCTTCTTCCCGGAAATATCTCAAAATAGCCCGCTATTCCATCAATATTTCCAGTCGAATCTCACTATTTTCTGGCATTCTGAGGAATAAATAATTTCCGAACTCAGGTTTTTACTTCTTCAACCTCGGATCCAATGCATCTGTAAGGCCTTCGCCAATAAGGTTGAAAATAGTAACGGTGATGAAAATGGCAAAACCAGGGAAGATAGCCAGCCACCAAGCATCAGGAGCACTTCGCGCAATAGAGAGTAGTTTTCCCCAGGTAATGGTTTCTGCAGACACCCCGATTCCAAGGAACGACAGCGTAGATTCAATTAAAATTGCAGCAGCGATACCAAAGGCAATGGCAATAAATACCGGAGAAAGCGCATTGGGTATGGCATGTTTTAAAAGGCTTCTGAAATTTGAAAATCCCAGCGCATTAGCAGCTTCCATAAATTCAAGGTTGCGCACTTTGAGCAATTCCGCGCGAATAAAACGGGCAATGCCTGTCCAAGAAGTCAAGCCGATGATTACCATTACAATGAAAATCGAAGGTTTTACAATGGCAACTATAGACATGATTAAAATCAATTTGGGAACGGAAACGATAATTTCAATCATTCGAGTGATTATCAAATCCATTGGCACGCCCATTTTTCCTTTGAGCCAGGGCAATTTTGAAAATGGTATTGCCAGCAAATTTCCCAAAGCAATAAATACCGTAACAATCATTACGCTGATCAAAATTTGAAAAACTCCGCCACCAATGGAAGTAGAGAAAGCTTCTTCTAATGTCAAACTTCTCACTCCAAATCCGTAGTAAAAACCCAGCACGATAAATAGGATATTCAGGAAAAATTTAGCCCTGGAAACTTTCAGTCTATCATCGCCAAAATAGCCGGCCAGTGCTCCCAAAAAAATGCCGATAAAGCCCGAAATGCTCATGGAAATAATCCCTACCAAAAAGGCAATGCGCGTACCGTGAATCATTCCCGACAGTACATCCCTGCCCAGCGCATCGGTGCCCATCCAGTGTTTCCACCTTAGCGACTTCACTTCCTGTTCCTCCAGCGGACTTACAAATTGACTGTTCATAAAGTCCATATTCTGTGGCAGATAAGGAATCAAAGGCCAAACGACCCAATCGTATTCCAATTCGCTCCAGGTAATATTCTGAAATTGCGTAGGCCATTCGGCAAATCCCATGGATACAGAGTAATCGCGTAACACAGGGAAGAAAATCTCATCTTCATATTGCGCCACCAAGGGTTTTTCATTGGCAATAAAATCTGCAAATAATGCGATAAATGCCAAAATGGAAGCAAAGTAAAAAGAAAACAAAGCCAGTTTATTTTTCCTGAACTGACGCACCACATAAGCCTTAAAGCTTTGATCCAGCGATTTATTCACAATTTCCCTTTGCCCTTCAGCAGCTTGATCCATTGCTTCTTCTACTTTCTTTCTTCTTTTAAACAGCTTGAAAAACATGGAGCATTATTTCTTATTTGAAAATGAAATTCTGGGATCGATGGCGGCATATAAAATATCCGCAACCAAATAGCCAACAATGGTCAATGTTGCAGAAAGCATCATTACGGCAAATACTACAGGGTAATCCCTTGCTATAATTGCATCATATCCCCATTTTCCCATACCGGGAATGGTGAAAATTACCTCTAATACTACCGAACCTCCAATCATCAATGGGAATACATTGGCAAACAAAGTAATCACGGGCAATAGGGAATTTCTAAAAGCATGTTTCCAGATTACGGTTCTTTTTTCCAATCCTTTGGCATAGGCCGTGCGGATATAATCTTGACCGACAACCGAGAGCATCCCCCCGCGCATTTGCCTGGAAAGAAAAGCAAAACTGCCGTACGTCCAACAGAAAACTGGCAAAATCAAGTGGTAACCTCTAACTCTTATTACTTCCCAAAAAGAAGCTCCTTCTGGCACGTTTCCCAATCCATAAGTGGGAAACCATGAAAAATAGTCGCCTCCTCCAAAAAAGAAAATCAATAAGGTCGCGACCCAGAAACTGGGCAATGAGTAAAGGATAAACAATCCAGTGGTGAAGGAATTGTCAATGAACGATCCTTTATTTACGGCCGAATAAACCCCAATGGGAACGGCTATTATGTAGGTCAAAAAGATTGAGATCAATGAAATCAACATGGTCCATTTGATGCGCTCGCCCAAAACAGTATTGATAGGTCTTTTATCTTGGTAGGAAATTCCAAAATCACCTCGAATTACACCTTTGGTATTTTCAGCTCCTTTTCCAGTCAGCCAATGGCCATCGCCAAACAACCAGCGGTGGTACTGGTTTTTAGGATAAATCCGAAATGCAGGGATATAATTTTTATAAGGTGTAGCTTCATTTACCACCGCATTGTAGCTGTTTTTCAGTGTGGTGGCTTTTGCCTCTAAATGTGCCAATTCCGGCTTGCTCGTTACCCTTGTATAAATTTCGCTTACATAGCGTTCTACTTCATCGGGTTTGTAATTCAGGTATAAATTGTTGAGCCTTTCTTTAAGGTAAATTACATCTTGCGCTACGGTATCCTTTGTAGTGGCAAATACATCCAATTCCAAATCTTGGATAGTGTGGTAGTAATTGATGATTTGCTCCCAATTTCCATACAGGCTCACTAGATTGTCCAGCGTCTCTCTGTGAAATCTTTTGGGAATGCGGTAAAGAGTATCGGAACTGGCAGAACTGCCCAACGCAAAATAAAAAACAGGCAAATTCAAACCCAGCTTTCTGCGCATGTCTTGGTATGCCTTTTCACCCGAAAGTTTATCGGCCAATTGTCCATCACCACCCGACTCGTTCAGCATTAATGAAACAGGGTCTCCGGGTGCATACACACTAATCATAAAGGTGAGTAGCGATATGGCTATCAGCGTGGGGATAAATATCAATATCCTTTTTACAATATACTTTAACATGCTTAGGCTTGGATCTTATTGAGTTACTTCACTTGCCAATCTGAAACCACCTCTCCAATAACCTGGGCGCTGTGGTGTTCCGTATGCATTTTCAAACCTTTTGTGAATGGCAATTCTTTGCTTGGTAATGTACAAAAAGATATAAGGAACTTCTTCATGCAAAACCACTTGCAATTGCTTGTAAATTTTGGCGCGTTTTTCTTTGTCCAACTCACTTCTCAAATCTTCAATCATTTGGTCGGTTTCGGCATCTCCAAATCCTACATAGTTTGAACCATCATTGTAAGAATCTGTATGCCAAATTTGCTTGGGATCGCTTTCTAAAATAGAGCTTACCCAGCCACCAATATACATTTCAAATTCGTGCTTTTTGGTGCGCTCCAAAAATACGGACCATTCCAATGGACGAACATCTACATTGATACCCACTTTTCTGGCCTGCTCCTGAAAAATCAAAGCGATTTTTTCCCTTCTCGGATTTCCATTGTTGTAATTCAATTGAATGGTGAAATTGGTTCTAGTACCGTTGATCATTTTATCCAGCACGCCATCACCATCTGTATCTTCCCAGCCATCTTCTGCCAATAATTTTTGAGCTTTATCCACATTAAATTCATAGGGGGTAATGGTATCGTTGTAAAAATCTTCATGTGATGGGTGGATGAATCCGATGGTTCTCTCCCCAAGACCGTAAAATATGGTTTTGAGCATTTTTTGAACATCAGTCAAATAGGCCAATGCCTTTCTGGTTTTTACGCTTTCAAATTTTGGGTTTTTCATGTGCATGCCAATGTATTCGTATGCCATGAAGTTTGGCGTATGCGAATCGAAATACTTGTTGTATTTCTCGGATTTTGGCAAATCCTTTACAAATACCTTGGGGTCTATACTGCGCATTACATCCACTTTTTGGCTTTTCAAAGCAGTAATGGCCGTAGCATCGTCATTAATGGTTTCAAAAATGATTTTCTCTGGCCTTGGGTAGTCAAAGAAAGAGTGCAATCCTTTTAGTTGATCTCCCCACCAGTTTTCTTTTCTTTTAAGTACCAGGCGTTGGTTGGTTTCCCATTTATCAAGCTCATAAGGGCCACAGCCTGCCACTACTTCTCTGGCGAATTTTTCCGAATTGAATAGATCGGCAAATGCTTTGATATCCGGATCATCCCTTAGTTCCTCTGCATTTCTGGCCAATTGCTTCACCGTAAATTTTTCCATTAATCCATCCGGATCGTAGATGTATGGAGGAAACATATAAATTCCACCAGAAGTCTGTTCTGCCAACATATAGGCTTCATCACCAATGATGGTAAACTTCTTGGGATTTTCAGGATAAAATTTCACATCCTCTATAAATTCAAAATAGGGGCGAATTCTTTCGCAATCCACTCTTGGGTTTTTAATGACCTTCAATCCAAATGCCACATCTTCTGCTGTAACGGGTTCGCCATTGTCCCAAACTGCTTCTTCTCTTATTTCGTAGGTAATATGAATTCTTCCGTCTTCTTTTTCCTCAACTTCGGGCAGTGCTTTAGCCAAATAAGGAACTACTTTCAAAGTTTTAAAATCTACTCCAGTAAGGCTGGGCATAATGTAGTAGCCCAAGTAGGTTGTGGATTCGCCCTGGCCGGTCAAAAGATTGATGGATTCGGGATCTGAAAGCTCTCTGGAAGTAACGGTGTATTCTTTGCTGAATTCTGCTGATGCATCTACCGCTTCGCCTGAATCAGAAGCATTTTCACTTTCACCTGAACACCCTATTAAAAGAGTGCTGGCTAGCAAAATGAAAAAATATTTACTCGAATTTAATAAGCAGTTCATAGGCTAGGTTTGGCTTTGTTAATATTTAGTTCACGAACGGCAAATATACTACTTTTAGAGTTTTATAAAAGTGCCGCAATAGCTGTTGGGAATTGGTGAAAATCGGAAATTTACAGAGTACCAAAATCATGATTTTTAGAAACAGCTTTATATGTTAATGCTGTGGTGCTACCATATAAATCCCTTAATTTTGAACAATGGATTATCTCAAAGAACTAAATGAATCGCAAAGAAAAGCTGTAAAGCATATTGAAGGCCCGCTGATGATTATTGCTGGCCCGGGATCAGGGAAAACCCGGGTGCTCACCTATAGAATTGCACATTTGATAGAACAAGGCATCGACCCTTTTAATATTCTTTCACTGACCTTCACCAATAAAGCTGCACGTGAAATGCGCGAGCGCATTGAGCAGATCAAGGGCATGGAAGCAAGGAATATCTGGATGGGAACTTTTCACTCCGTTTTTGCAAGAATACTGCGTGTAGAATCAGATCGCATTGGCTATCCTTCCAATTTTTCGATTTACGATACACAAGACAGCAGAAACCTGATCAAAAATATTGTAAAAGAACAAGGTCTAAATGATAAACTGTACAAAGCAAATATTGTGCAGTTTCGCATTTCCAATGCAAAAAATAGTTTAATTGGCCCTCAGGCATACCAGTCTAACCCCGATCTCACATCAGAAGACGAATCCAATGGAAGGCCGAAAATCGGCAAAATCTATGAAATCTATGCGCAAAGATGTTTTCAGTCGGGCGCAATGGATTTTGACGATTTGCTGATGAAAACCTATGAACTGATCAACAAGTACCCGGATATTTTGCTCAAATACCAGGACAAGTTTCGCTACATACTAATTGATGAGTATCAGGATACCAATTTTGCACAATACCTTATTACCAAAACTTTGGCAGATCGCTTTCAAAATATCTGTGTCGTGGGAGATGATGCGCAAAGCATTTATTCTTTCAGGGGGGCCAATATTCAAAACATCCTGAATTTTGAGCGCGACTATCCGGATTTGAAAGTCTTTAAACTGGAGCAAAACTACCGCTCTAGCCAGCAAATCGTAAAAGCTGCCAATGAAATAATTTCCAAAAACAAAAATCAACTGCCCAAAACCATATGGACTGAAAACCAAGATGGTGACCGCATAAAAATAAGAGCTACAGTTTCTGATAGTGAAGAAGGCAGACAGATATCAGCAGAAATTCAAGACCTCAGAACCCATGAGCGAATTCCCGCAAGTGAATTTGCCATTCTCTACCGCACCAATGCACAGTCGCGGTCTTTTGAAGAAGGTTTAAGGCGATTGAATATCCCTTATAAAATTTACGGAGGACTTTCTTTTTATCAGCGCAAAGAAGTGAAAGACCTTGTGGCCTATCTTAAACTTGTTGTCAACCCTAAAGATGAGGAATCGCTGAGAAGGGTGATCAATTATCCCAAACGTGGAATTGGACAAACAACTGTTGAAAAATTAACCGTAATTGCCAATGAGCACGGTAGAAGCATTTGGCAAGTGATTGAAAACATTCAGATCTACCCGTTGAGTTCACGCGTTGTAAATCAAATCAGCGACTTTGTAAACATGATCAAGAGCTTCCAGACAATGTTAAAAGACAAAGATGCTTTTGAACTTGCTATGCACATTGCAAAATCCACTAAATTGCTGCAGGAATTGGGATCTGACAAAACCGTAGAGGGGCTTAGCCGATTTGAAAACATACAGGAATTGCTCAATGGCATAAAAGAATTTGCTGAGCAGGATGAGGTAGTTCAGGACGAAGATTTACCGTCTGACCGTGGACTGGGTGCCTATTTACAAAACGTTAGTCTGCTTACTGATCAGGATGAAAAAGAAGGTGATGAAGAGCGTGTGAAACTGATGACCATTCACGCTGCCAAAGGTCTTGAGTTTGAGAATGTATTTGTAGTAGGCATGGAAGAAAACCTTTTTCCATCGCAAATGGCTATGAATTCGCGCGAAGAACTGGAGGAAGAGCGCAGGTTATTTTATGTGGCAGCCACTCGTGCCAAGCAACGACTTAGCCTGTCCTATGCCACTACCCGCTATCGCTTTGGCGATTTGCAATATCAGGAACCCAGCCGTTTTTTGGAAGATATTCCAATTGAATTGACAGAATCAATTGGCAGAAGACCTGAGGTGAGCACCGGTATTCCACGCGATATAAGAAATCCCTGGGGGAGTTTTGAGAGCGGCAGTCGTGAAAAAAGGCATGTGGTGAAGCCTCAAGCTGCGCCTCCTCCCAAACCAAAACACCAAGCTTCCAGTGACTTTAAGCCCGATGATACTGCAGAGTTACAGAGCGGTATGGAAGTAGAGCATATGAAATTCGGCTTTGGAAAAGTATTGAATGTAGAGGGCAATGGACCCAATAAAATTGCTACGATTCACTTCAATGGTTTGGGACAAAAGAAAGTGATGCTCAAATTTGCCAAGTTGAAGATTCGCAATAAGTCAGTGTGATTAAGGCAAACTGTTTTTCAGGTCATCATAATCTGAAATCGTAACATCTCCAGAGCAACCCAATTCAGTTTCTTTGTCATTAATCGCAACAACCCTGTTGTCCGGGTTGGGATGTGTGCTTAAAAACTCCAGGGGACGTTGTCCTCCCTCGGCATCTAATTTTTCAAAAAAACCAGCTGCTCCTGATGCATTGTATTTGGTTTCACACAAATAAACCACACTGAATTCATCTGCTTCGCTTTCATTACTCCGACTAAATTTTAGCGCTAGCAAACCCTGGGCCAATTCAGTTATTGCACCTTGATTTTCGCCCAATAAAACTTCTGCTACAAGTGAAATACTGGTTTGTTTGGTCAGTGCTTCTGTTGAATGCCGTAGATCTGCATGGGCAATTTCATGACCTAAAACACCTGCCAGTTCATCTTTTGAGTCGAGGTATTTGATCAACCCGGTATAAACATAAATGTAGCCGCCCGGAGCTACAAATGCATTCAATACATCATCATTAATAATGGTTACTTTCCATTCAAATTCATTTCTGTACGCTACATTTTCCGAAATTAAAATTTCATCACGCAGATCCTTGATGTATTGATATGCCGGCTGGTGATCATTTTCATTGAGTATAGGATATTCCTGTGGTTTGCTGCGAATTTCGGCATCCAACTGTGCGCCAATTTCCTTATCGTCTTCTATACTAAAAACATTAAACCAGCTGCCGCCCCCACTGTCATCATCTTTATTACAGGCCTGAAAAACACTTCCTGTGAAAAGCAGTATTACTGATAAAACAAGCGTATTGATTTTCATATTTAAAGGGTTGATTGATGTAAAAATAAGAAATTGAGTGGATGGTTTTTATTTATTGATCCTTTTTGTCCTTGTGTTTATTTTGATAAAACTTCCTCCACCAAATGTAAAATACGACCAATAAAATAGGCAGTGCAATAAAAAGCAGAATATTTAAGGGAGAATCTAAAAATTCAACAGGCCCGGTATCATGGGGAATGTTTTTGGGCATTTGTGCCATTGAGAAAAATGCCAGGAACAATAGTATAAATAGTGAACTTAAAATTTTGTATAAATTGGAATTGCTGCTCATGGTCCTGTTTTTAATGAATAAATACTGCACAATGTTTTGCTTTAAAATAAGAAATAATCGGTGGATTGCAAGAATGAACAGTTACTATACTTTCACAAATAGCTTGGACAACAAACCACCCGCGAAGTTTATCCAGCCTGCCTCGCACCAAAAGGTCGGGAACAGGAGCGAAAGCAGTCGAGAACAGGCAAAAAAACACCACTGATTTTCAATGTGTTACGGGAAGCAATTTAAAATCTAATTTTTTTTATCCTGTTCTTTCACGATCAGGTATTGCTCGTTTTCCAGAGGGAGGTAGCCAAAATCGTAACAATAGAAGTAAATATTCCCTTTGCGATTGGTAAAAGTGTGGGTATAGTATTTAAAATTAAAACCTTCGAGCAATAATTTTTCACGGCTGCACTTTTCAGTATTGCCAGCATTTGAAATACATTGCTCCAAAATGCGCCTGTTTTTGCGCAATGCATTGTTTACGTTTCGGATATAATTATTAGAGGCTGCTTTCATTTGATTGTTGTATGCACTGCGGCAATAGTTGTCGCAAAACTTTTTATCAGAGCGGCCTAAAAGTGCTTTACCACAATGCAAACAATCCTTTTTTTGATCAGTAATAACGGGCACAATTATGATTTTTAAATGAAACTATAAAATTATATTTACTTATGCAAGCGTTTACAAACGCTTACATCCGCTCATAAGCGATTATTAGTGCATTATAATTCAATTATTTTTCTTGCTTTGAATCAAATTCTTACAAACTAAATTATTTTTTTCACTAAAATTTTTCAATTATGAGTAGTTTAAGAAACAAAGTACAATTAATCGGTCGCCTGGGAGCACCGGCAGAAATCAAAGACTTTGACGGTAAAAAAATGGCGCGCTTCAGCCTTGCCACCAATGAGTTTTACCGCAATGGCAAAGGAGAAAAAGTTGAAGACACCCAATGGCATCAGGTAGTAGCCTGGGGTAAACTGGCCGAAATTGCGGAGAAATACACCGACAAGGGCAAAGAAGTTGCCGTGGAAGGGAAGCTGAACAATCGCAGCTACAATGATAAAGACGGCAACAAAAAGTACATTACCGAAGTACAGGCCAATGAATTGTTGTTGCTCAGTGACAATAAGAATGGCAATCAGTAGCTACATTGCAAAGGGCTCCAGTATCGTATTGTGATTCTGGAGCTCTTTTAAATTTGCCCACGCTCGGACAGATCAACAAGAAAAAGAACGAAAAGTGGACGAGAAATATAAATTGGGAAATTTTGACTTGATTACGTGGTTTTTGGTCTCTGTGTAATTAGCCCGAATTCGATGGAATTAAAAATATGGCAGGCTCCAACAGTTTTTCCCTTACACCTAAACGCTGGATAGAGACCACCAATGCCAAAGGGGTCGTTTCTAAAACCGGACGTTATGGCGGAACTTTTGCTCACCGCGATATCGCCTTCGAATTTGCAACCTGGATCAGTGCAGAATTTAAGTTCTATCTCATAAAAGAATTTCAACGTCTTAAAGCTAATGAAAATGATCGCCAAAAACTCGACTGGAACCTACAACGCACCCTCGCCAAAGTGAATTACACCATTCATACAGATGCCATTAAGGAAAGGCTGATCCCGGACAGACTCAGTAAAAAGCAAATTTCGTTTGTGTATGCCTCAGAAGCGGATATGCTCAATATGGCGCTTTTCGGAAAAACCGCAACAGAATGGAGAAATGAAAACCCCGGTGCTAAAGGCAACATTCGCGACCAGGCTACTTTGGAGCAATTGGTGGTGCTCTCCAACCTGGAAAGCATTAATGCTGTGCTGATCCGCCAGAATATTTCCCAATCAAAGCGGCTAAAACAGCTCAACGAGATTGCCATCACCCAAATGACTTCACTGGTCAATAATTCGAATCTGAAAAAGCTCGATAAATAAAACTCACGCATTTTAAACACTTAGATTTCCTGCCAGCCATCAAAGTACTTTTCAAAGCGCTGAATGTGCCAATTATGTGGCTGATGAACCTCCAAGGGCAAGGAAATTGCCATTGAGGTAAAGCACAATGACAAAGACGGCAATAAAAAATACATTACCGAAGTACAGGCAAATGAATTGTTGCTGCTTAGTGACAACAAGAATGGCAATCAGTAAAAATGTGCTCAATCAAAGGGAGTTGAGGTTTAATGAATTTTAACCTGAACTCCCTTAATTATTTTTAGAAAAAAAGAAGGGCGAAATATCCATAAGGATGTGTGTTGAGCGCATCCTTTATTGAAAATAATTGCCGTGAAAACCAAAGGGAATGTGCTGGGGCAGTTTAACACGCGCTATTTCTTTGAATGTAGCTGCATCTAAAACCAACAAAAAAGACTTTTCATTTTTGGCATTCAATACTACGGACATTACCACTCCATCATCTTCTTGCTTTGCCTCTGGATGTGGAACAAAAACAGCTTCCCCGGGATATGCCTTTTCTTCCACCCACCAATATTCGGTTCCGCTTTTCATGTTACGCTTAAGTAGCGCATCGAAAAAATTCCCTTCAATTTTATTGGAAGCGGCATACAAATATTGATAAGCATTTCCATTAAAGGCATAATTGATTCTGGGCAATTCCATAAAAGTATCTGACAAACATTCCCCTTTTGCCATGCCGGATTCAGCATTCAGGCGGTAGCGCCACAGCTTTCCGGTAGGATTGGGCGCTTCTTTCCGCAATTTCTCAAGATAGAGATCATCTAATACGCTTGCATCAGGATAAGCAATCAGGTCAAGCAGTATAGCCCCGTTTTCTTCATAAGCATTGATGTGATGAAAACTGAAAAAAGCTGAGCTTTTAATGGTTTTCAAAAGCTTTTTTCCTTTTTTATCAATAATGTGGAAACGAGTCCCTAATTCGGGCTTCCATTTATAATTGGTGATCAATGGTTTCCAGGTAAACCTTAATTTCAGAGGATTCACTACAAAGGGGGCTTCAATCAGGATCAAATAGTTTTCTGTATAGCCTATGCTATGAACATAAGCCGGTTTTTTGCTGGGGATTTCTGCTATTAATTCACGCTTTTTGCTTCCTTTAGCCAGCTTATAAATCAGATACTTACTCTTATATCCAAAATCCAGCAAATAGCTGTACATGTTTCCCTGCTCATCAAAATGAGGGTGTGCCACTGACAAAATACCTTCCAGGTCGTCTTCAAATTCAAAATATCCTTTGCTTGCTAAATCATCCATATTGAATTTTATGGGCATTGGGGTTTCGGTCATTGCCACAAATTCATCCCCGATTTTATTGACATTTACATTGGGATTATCGGTAGGTGGAGGTGGTTTGAAAAGGCTGAAAAGATATCCAAAAATAGACCTACAGGGATCGGTAGCAAATTCGCTCCTCGTCATTTTACCCTTTTCACGCATACTTGTGTAAGATTCAGAATGCACAAATTTATTCTGATAACTTACAGCACCATTGAGAAAATTAAATTGATGCAACATGGCATAGCCGTCAAACCAGTGATTGAGCGGTTTATTGGGCGCCTCAAACAAAGAGGGAACGGTGCGCAGCAATGAGCCATTGAGCCATTTCGGAATTTTTCCTTCTATAAGCGGATCATCAATTTTTATTTCTTTTTCCAAAGAATCAAAACCTTTTGCGTAGGAAGTAGCCATAGTCTTTATTAGGGTTTAATGCTATATGGGTTTAAGAATCATATCCTAAAACTGCACACAACAATTGTATCAAATTTATTAAATTCGATGATTATGCAACAAACAGATTCTGAAAACAAGTATTTTAAACTGGCCGAATCCTGTGTGAATCACACTGGCCGCAATCTGTTTCTTACCGGAAAAGCCGGTACGGGCAAAACAACATTCCTGCATTATATCAAAGCCAATACGACCAAAAATGCAGTTGTAGTAGCACCTACCGGAGTTGCAGCTATCAATGCCGGAGGAGTGACCATGCATTCTTTTTTTCAATTGCCTTTTACTCCATTTATACCTGAAAGTGCCGATCCACAACAGTTTTTATCTGGCGAAAACTCAGCTCATACCAAACATACGCTTTTCAATAAAATTCGCTTTAACAACAACAAACGGAAAATCCTCAGGGAATTGGAGCTGCTCATTATTGATGAAGCCTCAATGTTGCGCGCAGATATGCTCGATGCCATAGATGCGATACTCCGGCATTTTCGCCAGAAACCCAGGCTGCCCTTTGGCGGAGTTCAGCTTTTGTTGATTGGCGATTTGTTTCAATTGCCTCCGGTGGTGGTAAATAATGAGTGGCAAGTGATGAAAAATTATTATTCCAGCCCTTTCTTTTTTCACGCCCATGCCTTGCGAGAAGCACCGCCACTTTGCATTGAGTTGAAAAAAATATACCGGCAGAGCGATGATGCTTTTATAGCTATGCTCAATAAGATTCGGCACAATCAATTGGATGAAGGCGAACTGCAGGAGCTGAACACCTATTACCAGCCGGAATTTAAGCCCGAAGCAGATGAACATTATATTACCCTCTGTTCGCACAATTATAAAGCACGCAATATCAATGAATCGGAATTGCGCAAACTGTCGGGAAACAGTGAAAAATTCAAAGCTGAAATAGATGGGGATTTTAACGAAAAAGCCTATCCGGCAGAGGAAATATTGGAGCTGAAAAAAGGGGCACAGATCATGTTCATCAAAAATGATAAAGGGGAGGAAAAGCGCTATTACAATGGTAAAATTGGTACGATCCAAAAAATAGAAAGCCGCATGATTTGGGTGGAATTCCCGGATGATGATACGCCCCTGCTTCTGGAAAAAGAGGAATGGAAAAACATTCGCTACAATTACAATTCAGCACAAAAACGCTTAGATGAAGAGGAAATAGGAGTTTTTAGGCAATACCCCATACGTCTTGCCTGGGCAGTAACCATTCACAAAAGCCAGGGATTGACATTTGACAGGGCCGTGATCGATGCAGGCGCATCATTTTCTCCCGGTCAGGTATATGTGGCACTGAGCAGGTTGAGCAATAAAAATGGCCTGGTACTAAGATCTGTAATTCGAGAAAGCAGTATTCAATGCGATAAGCGGGTATTGGACTTTATGGAAGAAAGCACAAGCCAAAACAATAAGCTGGAAGCTGTTCTTAAAGAAGAACAAAAGGCATATATACACCGCTGCATCAATGAAAGTTTTGACTGGGACAAACCCTATAATTTATTTAAAGAATTTGTACAAAGTCATGCAAACCGTAATATTCCACATATAGATGAAGCCGAAAAAATAGCACAGGAATGCCGTGATAAAATCAAACTTCAAAAAACTCCTGCCGATAAATTCAGGGATCAACTCAATAAAATAACCCATTCCGAATCCGATCCTTATCCTTTACTTTTTGAGCGCATTAAAGCTGCCGAACAATATTTCAAACCCGGATTGTTGGAAATTATCCAGGCACTAAAGGGACAAACCGAACGCTTTAAAAAAGAACGCAGGGTAAAGAAATACCTGAAAGAAATTCATGAGCTTACAGTAGAATGCGAACACAAGATCACTGAAATAGAACAAAGCCGACAGCTGGCCGAAGGCTTGATGCAGGGCAAAGACCAATCGCATTTATTGGAAACAAGAAGCGAAGTGCAAAAAAACACAAGCTACAGCGAAGCACCCAAACTCACCAAACAAAAACCCCAAAAAGGAGAAAGTAAAAAAATTACTTTGCAGTATTTTAAAGAAGGAAAAAGTGCAGAAGAAATAGCTGAAGAAAGAGGTTTGGTCCTGGGGACTATTGAGTCGCATTTGATTTCCTTTATCAAAACAGGTGAATTGTCTGTTTTTGATTTTGTGAAAGCCGATAAAGTGGAAAGCATTTTAAAAGAACTGGGCGATGAAACGCGCAAAATGTCCGAAATAAAGGAAAGCCTGGGAGAGGGATACTCTTACAATGAAATTCGCGCAGTAATGAACCACCATTACAATTTGAAAACTGAAGCATCAGAATCCTGAATTTAGAATTCCATTGTTAAGCCAGTTTTAAGTTTTTGGGCGAGCTCTAATATTAAATCAGCATTGGCTTTTCAAAATCAATAAGTATAGTATTTTTGTCCCCAAAGTAGTAATTGAAAACAATACCTGATTTTGGCATACCAATAAATCATTGATTTATAAACACTTCAAGGGCATTTGCTCCTAATCTGAATTCAATATGGCTAAACTGCCGGGCATGCAAAATAACTGGAAAATATTCTTCTCTGAATTTTCCGCAGCATTGATTTTCACCATTGCCTATTTTGTGATTGCCGGAAGAGCCAGTTCAGATAGCTTCAGCTATTCCTATCTGCAAATTGCATTGTTTTCAGCCATGCTTTATGTCTTTGTTATTTTCATCGCTTCTTATAGCTATAAAGTGGATATTTTTCCCGCCTTTTCGCTAATGCGCTGTTTTATACAAAAAACGCTGGATCCTTTGTTGATCAATATTCCTGCACAATTAATAGGAGCAGCTTTAGGCTTTTTGATTTATTTACAACTGCAGAAAACTGTTTTGTCCCTTAGCCCTGTACTTGACAATTCTATTTTCTATGCCTTTGAAATAAAAGATGTTATTCTCAGAAGTTTTGTATTTACCCTGCTGGTATATATTCTCAGCTACCTAATGGTACTTATCAGGTATTCTTTTAGGTTGGAGCGACTAACCGGCACATTGCTTATCAGTGTGGTGGTTTTTATGGTTTCTGCTGTGACTTTGCCGCTTGAAAGCGTGTCCATCATTACTTTGTGGCAGGATATTTTGTTGAGTTTTTACCATTATCGCAGTCATATTGGGGATTTACTGGAGCAAAGCTTAAAACAAATACTGATTGCAACACCACTTCTGGCAATTGGAGCGGCACTGGCCTATTTCAAACTTTCAGATTTAATGGAGGACAATATTATTACCTCAACTGAAGAGGAAATGGAAATAAGTATAGATGAACAATTTGACTCGAATTTTGATATTTAAGCATTTTTATGAGCGATAGCAGGTATTCTTTAGGATCGGCCATTATAGGAGAAAAGCGTTATCGCATTCTCAATCTATTTTTCTTTCGTGAGCGTACTTTTTTGCGGCTGGTTGCTTTCTGTTTGCTTTCATCCATTATATTTTACCCTTATCCGGCCATTGCCATGTGGGTAGGGTTTGTGTTTGCAGCCTATTCGGCCATTGCCAACGATTCTATTCAAACCATAGGTACTTTTATTGCCTCCAATGAAGACCGAAAATGGTGGCACCTGTGGTTGTTTATCGGGGGTATTTTCCTTGTTACTTCATTGTACAGCTGGCATACTTTTGACGGGGATGTTTCATTTCAAAGACTTACTTCCAAAGGTTTTTCAGAATCGCCTACTTCTTTTCATTTTCTACAATTGATTTCTCCGCTTATACTCTTAATGATTACGCGCTTGCGAATGCCGGTATCGACTACATTTATGTTGCTGAGTGTTTTCAGTGCCGATGCAGATGCGATTCTGGGGGTGACCCAAAAAAGTTTAACAGGATACGGCCTTGCATTTGTAACGGCTATTGTAGTGTGGTATGGCATGGGTAAATTCCTGAAAAGGTTTACAAAAGGTAAACCACACCCTTACTGGCGTATAGCTCAGTGGACCATAAGCGGTTCGCTCTGGTCGGTGTGGATCATGCAGGATGCTGCTAATATTGCCATTTTTCTACCGCGTCAATTGAGCATTTGGGAATATGTGGCTTTTGCAGGTTTTGTATTTTTCGGACTTGGGATACTTTTTTATCTGAAAGGGGACAAAATTCAGAGTATTGTAAAAGAAAAATCGAGTGTAACCGATGTGCGCTCTGCATCCATTATTGATTTGGTCTATGCTGTTTTGCTCTTTTTCTTCAAAGAAATAAGCACTATCCCTATGAGCACTACCTGGGTGTTTTTAGGCCTGCTCGGAGGCAGGGAAATTGCCATGCAATTTTCACCACACAGCAAAACCGGTCGCAGTAAAAAGCAGACTTTTACACTTGTACTGCGCGACATGACCTATGCGCTTATTGGCCTGTTTATTTCCATTGCACTGGCTGCTGCCATCAATCCGCAAATTCAGGGTGTAATAATGGAAAAGTTGGGCTTTTAAAATATGAAAGTCTTCAATTCTGATCAGCAATCTGACCGCTGTTGCAATATTTGTAGGAATTTGTTTTTGTGAGGCAATATAGCATGTGAACTCTGTCGGAGTTAGGCATTCTCAGTGTTTTTCCTCTATCTGATAATGGTTGAAGAATGACGGCTATCTGTTTTGCTGTACAAGCGTTGCTTCATTATTAAGACTTAACGCATGGAGATTTCCTTAGGCATCAAATTTGTCATGCAAGTCATCCTATTGCCAATTTTATAATCTGCTTAGGTCTTTATAGTCCCCAATTATTAATGAAGTATAGTTATAGAATAAAGTCTTTGATTCAGAGAGTCAATACTGTTAGGGCTTCCCCATCAATCCAACCTCCCTCCAAGCACACAGGATTTCTTGAATTTGGAAGTGTTGCCATTGGGCTCGAATACTTCAAACATTAAGATATAAGTGCCGATGCGGGCTTTGGTCTGATCGTCCGTGGTGCCGTCCCAGGTGAGGTAGCCCTTGGCTTCCAATAGTTTGTTATTGGTCAATCTCCTTACCGGCCGCCCTTCCCCGTCAAATATCCTAATATTGGCCACATAACCAGGCTGATTGAACTGGTAATGGATTTGCAATAGATCTTTATAGCCATCGCCATCGGGAGAGAAAAGTTTGGGCTCCAGGTGAATATTGTTTTCTGTACTGAAATTTGCTGAAAAATTGGAATTTTCCCTTCCCGGAGTGGCAAAGCCCGCAGCCTCTGCTGCCGAATGCCAATTGTCGGCATCCTGCGTAGGTCGTTCGTAATTGATGCGCTCCAGCGAAACGCCTTTCACACTTTGCAGCAACTGAAAATGCCAGTCCTCGATATATTCCAACTGATCCAAAGGCTCCAGGCTTTTATTGAGCAGAGCCACAATCCCATCGCTGTTCAGGTAGTTCGGCATATCGTCCACCTCCAGCAGGGTTCTTTCATCTTCCACCGTATAGTTTTCCGCAATGTTTTCAGGGTCGGGGGTAAGCACCACAAAATTTCCCGGTAGAAGCTGAAAACCATTTTCGGAACAAATGGCAGAGGCATCATAATCGTCTCGGGAGCCGTATGGTGCCCGCGCAATGACTAAATCGCGCAGATCAAAAATCTTATTGGAGCGGTTGTACAATTCCACAAAATCGCTGCCCCCAGTATTGGCATTGAACAATATTTCATTGATGACAACGGCATTTTCCTCCGGTTTTTCGGGAATGCCAAAGCGGGCGGAATTGAAATTTTCATCCACCTCGTTTCCGGCACAGTCCGTTATTTCGCTGCATGTGAGTGTGTAAATGGTATTCTGCCGCGGACTGTCCTGTAATTTTATGCGCACTTTTTCCGGCTCCAATGCAGACCATGAAACCTGCCCAATACCCAAATCTTGTGGCGACAAATCAAAATTGGCTGACAAAACAGCAGCTTCATCCAAGGGACTGTCAAAAAACAACACGAGGGAATCTTGCGCTTCATAAACAATGTGATTGATGCGCGGAGCAATTTCATCGGGGTTTTCTGCCGCTACCGAATTTTCCTGTCCCGGGGTACCGCCTTTAGCATCCTTTGAACCTGTCCAATTTCCCTCGCCCTGGCACAGATTATTTCCATCTATAATTTCCAAAGCCCACCCGCCTTCTTTTTTGATATTGCTATTGAACCAGGTATTGGAATAAAGCACTCGGTCAATTACTTTTTCCGTATTGTCAAAAAGCAATAAAGTACCGGAACTATTGGTGAGCTGTGGCAATCGGGAAAGGGACAATACTTCGCCATACGCCTCAAAATCCGCTGCATTTTCTTTGGGAACCAGAATGATCCTGTCACCGGGCAAAAAGAGTCGATCGGGCAGTGTTACAGAGGAATTGTTGGCAGAAAAAGCCCAGTCTTTCAGGTTGAGCACTTTATCGCTTCTATTCCACAATTCCACATATTCTTGATTGGGCAATTCCACTTCAGGATCAGGCTTGGGCATGATCTCCGAAATAATCACATCATTGGCTTTGGGCATTTCTGGAATGGCAAAATTTTCGGTATTGCCGACAAGGGTATTTCCCGGGCAATCTCTCAGATTATTTAAAAGGAGTTCGTAAACAGTCCCAATATTAATTGGATTATTCAAAATCAGGGTGAAAGTTTGCAGCAATTCGTTTTCGGCCAAAATATTGGCAACAGAAACATTGCCGGGCGAAATAATATAATTGGCCACATTTAAAGCAGCGCTGTCCATACTTTCAGAAAAAGTAAGCAAAAGGGAATCGGCTCCTGCCAATATCAGGGATTCAATTTCGGGTGTAATATTATCTGTGATGCTGCTTTTTACGGAGTTGCTAAAACCGGGCGTTCCGCCCTCAGCAGCATCGGAACCTAACCAGTTGATTCCACCCGGACATTCAAAATCAGGATCGATGCGCTCTAAGGAATAGCCACCCTCTTCCTTCACGGGATCGCCATACCATTCGGTTTTGTATTCTACTTGATCAATTATACTGCTATTCGGTGCTTTCAGCTCAATCAGCTCACCGCCATTGTTGAGCCCGGGAAAAGAAGGCACGCCTACAAAAATTCCGCTAAAACCATAAAAAGACAGGCTGTCGCTATTTGTTGAAGTAGTTAAAACTACAAAGCTATCGGCTGGTAAAATAATGTTTGGAATGCTGCCGCTGGAAAGGTTGTCCTCAATTGTCCAGTTATTCAAATTGATATCAAAACTGCTGCGATTGTACAATTCGATGTATTCCAGTCCAGGATCATTTGTCAAAGCAACGACAGGACTATTGTCCGCCAATATTTCATTGATGATTACATCGCCTTTTTGAGCTTTGTAAAAAGTAAAGTCTGATGAATTTTGCACCAAAGGATTGCCCGCAGGATCGGTCAAATTGGAAAAGCTCAAAGTATAAACGCCATTCACTGAAAAGGGCGGTTGAAATTCCAAGCGGATTTGCGAGAGGTCGGCCTGTGTGGCTGTTGCATTTGCCGGATTTCCAATGCCATTATTGACTGAATAATTGTTATTGTCCAAAGCCGTGGAATCCATGCCTTCAGAAAAAGTCAGGAGCAAAGTGCTGTCGCTTTCCAAAAGCAAATTGTCCAATTCGGGCGGCACATTGTCTATATAGGGCTGTCCGCTAACCTGAAAATCATCGAAGAAAAATTTATCGGATCGGGTGCTCGTATAATTGCAACGTACCCCAAAATAGGATGAGCTGAAATAAGTATTGTCAAACACCGAGCCTTCCTGGATAAAATCAGTGCCACCGGTGCTGTCGGCATACAATTCCCAATTGCCAGAGCTGTCGCGGAAAACTTCTACCCGCACATTTACAAATGACATACTGATCCTACCGTCCTTTCCATCAATAATTTTGGTATCGCTGGAACCATCCTGGCGGTAGAGACTTACTTCATCGGGCGTGCCGCCCAGCTCTACATAATAGCCAAAGACATCATCCAGCAAATTGGCTTTGTCGGAAACCAGATAGATCCGTGCCAGATTGGCCGAGGAGGGATTGAAATCCATTTGTACCAAAAATTCCCAATGCCCGTTTTCAATGGCTTCGCTTTCCGTACTTAGGTAGGCGGCACTCAAAGGAACGGTGTCGTTCAGTTGCAATTGGTTGCTGGCATTTACTTCAAACAGGGAATCCATACCCGACCAGGTAGGATTGTTGCTGAAATCTCCATCGGAGAAATCATCGCTAAACTGCGCTAATGCACTAAAGTAAAAACCGAGGACAGCTATTAAGGACAATAATATTCGCACAAAGCAAATTAAGCTATTTTTTGGGATATTTTTTAGCCTTATTTTTGTGACTTAATAAAATGATGTTATTCAGAAACTGTCTTTTAAAGCAGCTCAAAGCATCATGTTCAAACAATAAATAACTATATGAAACTGGCTTTGGTAGGCGCAACCGGATTGGTTGGGCAAAAAATGATACAGGTCTTAGAGGAAAGAAATTTTTCCGTGGATGAATTTATTCCTGCCGCATCGGAAAGATCTGCAGGAAAAATGCTGTCATTCAAGGGGAAGAAATACCGCATTCACACATTACAGGAGGCCGTGGATGCTGCTCCGGATATTGCTTTGTTTTCGGCAGGTGGAAGTGTATCGCTGGAATGGGCATCAAAATTCAAGGCCGTGGGAACTACTGTGGTGGACAATTCCTCTGCCTGGCGCATGGGCAAAAATGTTCCGCTCGTTGTGCCGGAAATCAATGCTACTGCATTAACAAAAACAGATAAGATCATTGCCAATCCCAATTGCTCAACCATTCAAATGGTATTGGCCCTGAATCCGCTGCACCAAAAATATGGCATCAGGCGTTTGGTGATTTCCACTTACCAATCGGTGACGGGAACGGGCGTGAAAGCCGTGCAGCAAATGGAAAACGAACGTGCGGGCAAGGAAGGAGAAAAGGCTTACCCTTATGCCATTGATAAAAATTGCCTGCCACATTGTGATGTTTTTCTGGACAATGGATACACCAAAGAGGAGATGAAGCTGGTACACGAAACGCGCAAAATTCTTTCTGCTCCGCAAATTGGCATTACCGCTACGGCCGTGCGTATTCCCACAGTAGGCGGACATTCCGAAAGCGTGAATGTGGAATTTGAAAGGGATTTTGATTTGGCTGAAGTGAGAAATTTATTGAGCAATACTTCGGGTGTAGTGGTAAAAGACGATCCCGAAAAGCTGGAATATCCATTTCCGCTTTTTGCCCATGATAAAGACGAAACCTTTGTTGGCCGCCTGCGCAGGGATGAGTCCAATGCCAATACGCTGAATATGTGGATTGTTTCGGACAACTTGCGAAAAGGAGCCGCTACCAATGCTGTGCAAATTGCGGAGTATTTGGTGGAGAAGGGTTTGGTATAGTGATCTTGTCTTAAGCAGCATTATTTCTCGCAAGATGCCTTCTGCCATCTGTTAAGTCCCTATTCAACAGATAATGGTAATTATGCACTATTTATTTTTATATTAGTGGAAATATCTAATGCTTATTAAAAATTAAGTTATGATTAAATTGTCTAAACTGATTTTGATAATTTCCATTTCTTGTATTGTAATAACATCTTGCAATAAGGAGGAAAAAGATGAGTGTTGTAGAGATTCTGGAGAATATGTGCCAAATATGGTAATAGTATATGTGCCGGATAGCGCAATAATTGTCGAGGAAATAAAAAATGGAATTGTTCTAACAGATAATTCTAAAGCCAATAAATTATTCTTGGAGCATAAAGTATGGAAGTATGAACGGGCATTTCCGGCAAATAATAACAGAAACAAGGATTATTGGATAATAGAATGTTATGATTGTTGCGAATGTGATTTGGGTTCACAATTTTGTAAAAACCTAGGTTATTCAGAAGATTTTAGTTTGAATATTCTTTTAGAATTTGACTAGGATAGGGAGTGTAAATTAAACTCTGCTTCAGTTTAAATCCAATGGGGCTCCTTGGTTTTTCCTGTTCTTTTACAAACTGTTTGAGATAGTCGTAGATTTCATCTATTATGAACAGACCTGTAGAAAACAAAACAGAACTCATTGATCAGGTTCTTTCCAAAGAGAAGGAATTGCGAGGCTTCGGAGTTGAAAAACTCGGTATATTCGGATCCTTTGTAAAAGGAAATATCCACAGCAATAGTGATGTAGATTTTTTCATTGAAATTAACAAAGCGCAAAAAAACCTTAAAAACTTTGTTGCCCTACATGATTTCTTGCAAAATTTACTCCAAAGAAAGGTCGAAATAGTTACGCCCCAATCGCTCAATCCCTTTATTGGAAAATATATTTTAGAGGAAGTAGAATATGTCCCCTTCGCTGCATGATTTTTTGAAATCACATTTTACACGAATGTGATTATATCCTGTCCGTAACTGAAAAAGTTAAGCAGTTTGCAGTTTTCCGCTTAGTAATGACTGAAACATTGACAAGCCGGCATCATTGCCGAGAATAGATTCAGCTGCACGTTCCGGGTGAGGCATCATACCAAAAACATTGCGTTGTTCATTGCAAATTCCAGCAATGTTATCTACTGAACCATTTGGATTGGCCAAATTTAGAATTTCGCCATCTTTATCACAGTATCTAAAAAGCACCTGATCGTTGGTATTTAATTTTTCTATCGTTGCTTTATCAGCATAATAGCGTCCTTCAGCATGTGCTATGGGAATCTTCAAGGCTTTATTTACGCCCACTCTTTGAGTCAATATTGTGTTTTTTGTTTGGCGAACTATGTGTATGTTTTTGCAAATAAATTTCTGATTATTGTTTCTAAGTAATGCCCCTGGAAGCAAACCCGATTCGCATAAAATCTGAAATCCGTTACAAACACCAAAAACATAACCGCCATTATTGGCAAATTCAACAACAGATTTCATAATAGGGGAAAAACGCGCAATAGCCCCTGATCGCAGATAATCACCATAGGAAAAACCACCTGGCAATACAATACAATCATCGGTAGTGAAATCAGCTAAACTTTCTGCTTTGTGCCACAATTCTATTACTTCTGCACCCATTACATTGCGCAATACATGGATCATGTCTCTGTCGCAATTAGATCCGGGAAAGATTACAACGCCAAATTTCATCTGTTTCTATGTTTTAGTATTAAAAAAGCTATTTTTTTGTTTTCTGCGGCTAATTAAAAATGATCCCAAAGTACTGTCCGGAGAATATAATCAACAATAGAATTATATTGAGCAAATTAGCCCAGCGCTTGTTTTCCAGGCTCATAATCAAGTAGCTGAAAGCAAAGGACAAAGGTAAGGTTAAAATCATAAATTGCTTAAGATCTGGCGGAAATTCAACCAAAGCTGCTATAACACAAAAAGCCAGTAACCAGTAAAAAACAGTAAAGTACTTTCTGATCTTTATCTGGCTGTTGAAATAATTGGACTGAATCACAAATAAGGCAAATATGCTAATAATTATCAGTATTGCAGATTGTGTAAAATCCAACCAGTTCATTTGCTCAAACATCTGCCCCAGGGTTTTTACTTTTGGAGACAATTGCATTCCAAATCTTGAAACAAATTGTCCGCTCAAATAAAAATAAGCCAGGAGCAGATAGAAGGGGGTTAGGATTCCCAATACAAGAATTGTCCATTCGCGCCATATAAAGCCCCTGAATACAAATAACCCAATTATCAAAACAGGAATAAGCATTAGAAAAGGGAAATAAAAAAGTGCTGCGAGTGCAATTAAAAACCCACCATTGTATATGGCTTTAAATGCTTGTTTGGCATTGTATGCCAAAAAGAGCTGATTCAGGGAAAGCAGACAGAGGATATTGGCAAAGAGCATGGGGTGTAATTGCAGGAAATCAGTGAAATAACAACTGACTAAAATATACATATAGGCAGGCAAATGTGACTGACGGTCTATAAATTTAAAATCATTGAAAAACTGATTAAAGACCAAAGCAGCAAGAAAGTGCAGCACACTACTGATTATAAAAACGAGCCAGACCGGCATCCCGCTACTTAGATCAAACACCCTTACTAAAGATTGTGCAATTGGTGCCTGTACATCTGTATGGGCCAGGCTTATTCCATCAAAAAACAAACGCAAATGCAATATTAATACCAGCAGGAAAAGCGGGAGGATTAGAAATGGTTTGTTGTTGTCAAAGAATGAAAGCACGGGTTTAGTTAAAATTAAATTTCACAAGCCGGAAATAATTGCGCTTAAAACTGGGAATTAAAACCTCTGTTGCAGAAATTTGCTTGCCCAGTGAGGGCACCAGAAAAATATTATTATCTGCTGCATTCAATACAAATTTTCTTTGCTGCCCCCCTTTCTTATCTATTCTGTATGCGTTGATATTGGTTTTGTGATAAATTTCCTCATTGTAGATCAATCGGAGGTGGTTGTGTCTTGTTAGCAGGCAGTAGGAAGAAAAGAAACCTTCATCATCCTCTGAAACCTGTTTTTTTTTCACTACGGAATACCAGTCGAGCGAACCATCGGCTTTAGTTGACAGTACAATCACATCATTGTAGTAAATCACATTCACTGTGCGATAATTTGGCCCGGCAGAAGGTGTAAAGGAAGGAATTTCCATACTTTCAGTATTGTCAAAAGAGGACTCTATTAAAATATTCACTCCCCCGTCATAGCGCAGAACGATATCACTTATTTTAAAAGAATAAAACCCCTGCATTTTTTCATCTTCCTTGCCGGTAACTTTGGCAAATATCTCTCTATTGTAGGGTTCATAGCGATTTACTGTTAAAGCATCCAATTTTATATCGTAAATTCCGAGGTAATAGCCTTCTGATAATTTTCCTTCAGCATCGGCATATAGACCACTGAGTACTATGCTTTCGTTGTGATTGTCAATATCCATCATCAGCTTATCAAAAAAAGGCCTTTCAAAATCCACTCTGATCTGTATAAAAAGATCAGTGACTCTGTCGTATTTCCATAACAAGTATTCCGGCTGACTCATTGGTTTCCTATTATCTCCTTTCTTTTCGTGTTCCAGTAAAATGAATACATTTCCCTTGCTATCGGGTTCTACTTTTCTAAGGATATAATCTCCCGGCAAATTATTTTGAAAGTAGCTGCGTGTATATACCGAATCTTTACCTTGTATGCCTAAGAGATACAGCGCATCCATATTGTTGCCCTCATAAAAAGGCAAATAAGCAACTAAATGACTCCTGTCTTTAGAATGAACTATTTTCAGCCGGTCTTCAATCAGATATTTGTTATGACTTAGGGTGTCGAGTAGTATCGGTTGACTTGAATATTCAAATTTTGAGGACAGCAACATGCTTTTGATCTGCCCGATCCCATTTTGATCTATTGATGAAAAAAACATCCAGGTAGAGTCCGGAAAAATCACAAATCTCTTGATATCGGCTTCATCTTCTGGAATTCTAATTTTTTTAGACCATATATTTTTTAAATTGGAATTGAAAGCATTGATCTCATAATCCCCTTTGCCATATTTATAAAGTATAACCCCATCATTGTTCTTTCCCAGAATTTGAAAATTAGGGGTTTTACTGGAGATTTTTTCCGGCTCTGAAAAAGCAACATCCTGAGCTAAAGCCAGATTACCTATAAAAAATCCTAAGAAGAATATTAAAAGCTGTTGCACTATAAAAAAATTTAAAAGCAGATATCAATATTACAAAATAAAGGCGATACGGTTAAGCCAATTTTCTCGACAAAAACACATCCATTGAAAAATCTTAACAACATAAATTATTTAAAACCACTAAAACAATTTTTAGATAATTCTAAAAAACGTAAATTTGCAAGCCATGATAGAGAGTGAAAATCTTTGGCTTGCTTTTGGTCTTACACTATTTGCCGGATTATCAACGGGTATAGGTTCTACACTTGCTTTTTTTGCACAACCCACCAATAAAAAATTCCTTTCGGCTGTATTGGGTTTTTCTGCGGGAGTAATGCTCTATGTATCTTTTATAGAGGTTTTTCCGGTTGCACAGGAAATTTTGCAGGAAGAACTCGGAACTTCCAAAGGCACACTTTATACCGTTATTGGTTTTTTTGCGGGTATATTTATCATTGCCCTGATTGACCGCATGATTCCCTATGCAGAAAATCCACATGAGTTGAAAAACACTGAGGAAATGCTAAGGCCATTGCCACAAGGCGAGAATAAGGATATAATTAATAAAAAATATTTGGCCAGAATGGGCATGTTTACGGCATTGGCCATTGCCATTCACAACTTCCCGGAAGGAATAGTCACTTTTTTTTCTACTCTGCAGGATCCTGCTTTGGGTATTTCCCTGGCTATAGCCATTGCCATTCACAACATTCCCGAAGGCATTGCAATATCAGTTCCTATATATTATGCCACCGGCAGCAGAAGTAAAGCATTTCTTTACTCTTTCCTATCCGGATTGGCTGAACCGGCAGGAGCCCTGGCATTTTATTTTTTTCTGATGCCCTTTTTTAATGAAGTCGTTTTTGGAATGGTATTTTCCGCAGTTGGGGGAGTTATGGTATTTATTTCCTTAGATGAACTGTTACCGGCAGCACAAAAATACGGGGCGCATCACCATTCTATTTATGGGCTGATTCTCGGTATGCTTGTTATGGCCGTTAGCCTGCTAATAATTATTTAGCACTAATTTTTCCAATTTTTCTGCTTTGGGCAGCAAAACTTCCTCTTCTATTTTACTGTGAATGCGCAGATCCTTTTCAAAGAGCTGAATTTGCAGCAATAAAATATTCAAGGGGGAAAAACCGGCAGCCGGATATCGCTGGCGAATCATATTGATAATTTGAAGCAGCGCATTCTCATTTTCATCATTGTGCTGCTTTTTAAACTGTGCTATGCTAAAACCTTTTTTGTGTCTTTTTTTAAAGGTAACACTTGGCAGACAAAGCAGCTTATAGATATAAGGAAAAAGTTTTTCTTCTTCTTCCGCTATGTGCAAATGAATATCCCTTTGATAATCCATAAAAAAGAGCTTGAGCAAATCAAGCAATTCTTCAGCTTCTGAATAGAGCTGATAAAGATTATCGATACTTCGGTCTATTTTTGAAAAATAATAAGACTGATAGTATTGATGTGTGCTTTTTAAGTAATCCAAAACAACCGGTATGCTTGCGGACTTAAAATTTTCAGCTTCGAAACTTTCAGGGCTTTCAAGAACTACTGCAATATTTTTTACAAAGTCTTCAGTCAGCTGGTTTCGCGTTAAAAATTTACTAAATGGCTCTTGCCTGTTTTCAATTTTCAATGGATAACGATCCAATACCATTTGAAGATGATCGGAATTTTCACCTATTGAGTTTAGATAAGACTGTAATGAATTGCTCATAATCCTTAGGTTTTGTGTCTCAGTGAAATTAGAGAAAGTAGTTTGTCTGATCAATAGCTATTTGTAGCTATAAAATACAAAGCTGTATTTGAATTCCCATAAAGAACACATACATTAAAACCTTTAATGTTTTATTGAATCAAAAAAGTATTGAGTGTTATGAAAAAAGTGGTTTTATTTTGTTTTGCTGCATTGTTGTTTGTTCCTGATTCTAATCAATTGCTTGCCCAGTCCGAAACGAAAGTTGCCACCGTTAGACTGGTAAACTGGATGGGCGCACCAAAACGAAAAAGTGATGAGCAAAGACTGATTATTTCAAAACCTGGTGAAGATGTAATCATAAGGGAACTACAACAGCGCTATATTGATGGAGGCATGAATGAACAAATTGATTCAGATAACCGTATTATCAATGAAGAGTTTGCAAAGCTATACAATGAAGGCTACGAGCTGGAAACTTCCACTTCTTCAAATTTTTCAGTTCAACAGTCAGGAAGTATGATGAAGGGAGGTACACCAGAAGGTGGACGCGAAATCATTTACATTTTCGTCAAGGAATGATTTTAATCTGATATTTTTGATTGTTTTTTTACTACAAATTCCCATTTAAGTTTATTTTTACTGAAATAATTTTTTTATCATCAAAAATCATGAATCATGAAAAAAACAATGCCAATTTTAATGGCGGTGCTATTCTTTAGTGGAACAGCATTCGCACAAAAAATCAAAGTTTTAAAAGGAGATGTCTCAGCCTTTAAAGGCAAAGAACTTGTAAATATTGAATATGACTACAGCAGCATGGGTGTGGGAAAATTCAAAAAGGAAGAGGACTACATTGCAAAAAAGGTAAAAGAGTACAACGAAGATGAGCCTGGAAGGGGTGACAACTGGGCTGAGTCTTGGGTAGCAGACAGGGGAAATCGTTTTGAACCCAAGTTTGAAGAGCTTTTTAACAAACATGCCGAGGGCAAATCAGGAAGTGTGATTTTAGTCAAACATGGAGATAATGATCACACGGTTACGTTTAAAACCACTTATACCGAACCTGGTTTTAATATTGGTGTCATGAAAAAACCAGCTTCCATTAATGGGGAGTTAATTCTCACCGACTCAAGCGGGAAAGAACTGTTGAAAATGGCAATTTTCGGATGTCCAGGTAGTCAGTTTGCAGGAATGGATTTCGATACAGGAACACGCCTTGCTGAATCCTATGCAAAATGCGGAAAGGAATTGGCAAAATACATCGCCAAAAAAGGACTGAAATAAATATAGCTGCATTTAGCGGAAAAAAATCCCGGTACATTTTCTGCTTGTACCGGGATTTTTTATCTTAACAAAAAAATACAACTATGAAAACGCTAAGCCTTTTAATGATCAATCTTATTTTACTTTCATTATTTCAAATTAAAGCAGCTGGAATAGAAGATGTAAAAGCTGCTGACGAATTGGTTTGGTTTGGAATTGACTATACAAAAGTGCAATGTATAGAAGATGCCGAAGGATCAGGCTTCACCAATCCAAATGATATTGTAAATCGCATGTTCCAGTCCTGGAACGGCTTGTTTATCAGCGAAAAAGACAAATACGACCTTCAAGGCATTTTCAAAAAAAATGAAATAAAATACAACAATGAATCGGTCAATAAACTCAATTCAAAAGTTGACCCCAATCAATTGGTGAAAAAAGAGGCCAGTGAATTTAGCGAGGATCAATTAGCAGGAATGATCAAGAAGTATGATTCAGGTGGAAATTCCGGGATTGGACTTGTGTTCATTGCAGAGACACTGAATAAGGCCACTGAAAAAGGCTCCTATCACCTGGTATTTTTTGACATTGAAAGCAGAAAAATCCTTTTCAGCAAAAAAATGCAGGGCGATGCAGGCGGCTTTGGTTTTAGAAACTATTGGGCAAAAAGTTTTTACCTGGTATTAGATGACGCAGAAAAGCAGTATAAAAAGAAGTGGTAATGCGGTTGGGTATATACCAATATCTCTATGTTTTTATCTGCTAAGGTACTTTTCACAATTCAATATACTCAATTTTACAGCTAAGAACTGTCCTATAAATTGCTTTAAATCAAAGCAATAAGTGTATCTCTTATAAATAAACTACAATTTGGTTTTTACTGCACTTAGCGATAATTTTGCAGCCTTATACCAACACCAGCAATTTTAGTTGATCGTATTTGCTGTAAACATTAATAAGCTTAGCATATTTACCACATGAGTCAAAAAACAATAGCTCCGCGCAAGGACATTTCTGCTCTTGACGCCAAATTCGAAGCGCAAAAACTTTCCTTTGCTCCAGTAGCATTTCAATGCGCTCGAGTGCTTCGAGATAAAGGGATACTCAAATTGATCTCAGATGCTGGCAAGGAAGGAATAAGTGCCCGAGAGATTCATGAAAAATCAGGTGTTTCTCTTTATGGAGTAAAAGTGCTGCTTGATATGGCAGCTAGCTTAATGTTAGTGGATTACATTGAAGAAGAGCGCTACGTGCTAATGAAAACCGGCTATTTTATCCTCAATGATAAAATGTCGAATGTCAACATGGACTTTATTCACGATGTCTGTTATCAGGGCTTGTTTTATCTGGGTGAAGCTATTGACAAACAGAAACCTTCCGGCCTGAAAGTTTTTGGAGAATGGGAAACAATCTATGACGCTCTTTCTGAACTTCCAGAAAAAGTCCGCGAAAGCTGGTTTGCTTTTGATCATTTTTATTCTGACAATGCTTTTCCTAAAGCCTTAGAAATTGTATTTTCTGAAAAACCTGCCAAACTATTTGATGTAGGTGGAAATACCGGACGCTGGGCCCTGGAATGTGTGAAATACGATCCCGATGTGGAAGTCACTATTCTCGATCTGCCCGGACAATTGCGAGATGCAGAAAAGACAGCTAAAGAAAACGGATTTGAAAACAGAATAAAAGGCTATGAAATTAACCTGCTGGATGAAAATCAAAAATTCCCTGAAGGAGCCGATGCCATTTGGATGAGCCAATTCCTGGATTGTTTTTCCGAGGAGCAGATACTTAGTATATTAAACCGGGCAAGAGAAGCTATGGATTCCGGTACAAAACTCTATATTATGGAAACTTACTGGGACCGTCAGCGTTTTGAAGCAGCAACTTATAGCCTGAATGCCACTTCATTGTATTTCACTGCAATGGCCAACGGAAATAGCAGAATGTACCATTCAAAAGACATGATCAAACAAGTGCATCGCGCAGGTTTGGTAGTAGATCAGGACACCGATGAAGTAGGACTTGGGCATACCTTATTTCGTTGTAAATTGGCCTGATTCAACAATAATATATTTTAATTGTTCAAAGCACTTAATGATAAGTTTTAAAAGAGAAAATCTCGATCTGAATATATTTTCTGAAATTGTACAGGGCAAGCAAGCATTTCAAATAGATGCTAACGCTTTAGCTTTTGTAAATAAGAGTTTTGATTTTCTTTCAGAATTTGCAAAAGATAAAGTAATCTATGGCATAAATACGGGGTTCGGGCCAATGGCTCAGTACAGGGTTGAAGATGAAAAAGGCAAGCAGCTACAGTTAAATCTTATCAGAAGCCATGCATCAGGAGCGGGGGCGCCATTAATTGCAGAAGATGTACGTGCTACAATGCTTTGCAGGCTAAACACCTTATTGCTCGGATATTCAGGAGTACATGAAAGTACGGTGAATTCCCTAAAAGATTTCCTGAATACTGATACCATTCCCTATATCCCCTCTCATGGAGGCGTGGGCGCCAGTGGAGATTTAGTGCAATTGGCGCACCTTGCGCTTACAATGATTGGCGAAGGTGAAATTATAGAACAGTGTAGAACTATACCTGTTTCTCAATCAAAGAATGCTGATAAAATTCAGTTTGCCGAAATAAAAATCCGTGAAGGCCTGGCCATTATGAATGGAACAGCAGCTATGACGGGGATTGGCCTGAACAATATCCTGAAAGCACAGCGCCTGCTCAACTGGAGTACAGCACTATCTTCAGTTATCAATGAGGTAATGGGCTCCTATGACGATCACCTGTCAAAGGAATTGAATGGTGCTAAAAAACACAAAGGACAGCAAAAGATAGCCGCAACAATGCGCCATGTGCTTGCCGACAGCAAAAGCATAAAGCAACGTTCAGAATCCTTGTACAGTGGAGATAAAGTCACTAAGGTATTTAAAGAAAAAGTGCAGGAATACTATTCACTGCGCTGCGTGCCTCAAATTCTGGGGCCGGTGCTCGATACTTTAAAAAGGTCGGAAAGAATATTATTGGAGGAAGTCAATTCTGCCAATGACAACCCGATAATTGATGTGGCTAATAAAAACGTATTTCACGGAGGTAATTTCCATGGCGATTATGTTTCCTTCGAAATGGACAAACTGAAAATAGCCATTACAAAATTGAGTATGCTGGCAGAAAGACAACTCAACTATTTGCTCAATAATAAACTCAATGAAAAATTGCCACCATTTATAAACCTGGGAGAACTCGGTTTCAATTTTGGGTTGCAAGGCATGCAGTTTACGGCAACCTCCACTACTGCAGAAAATCAAATGCTGTCGAACCCAATGTATGTGCACAGCATCCCTAATAATAATGACAACCAGGATATTGTAAGCATGGGCACCAATTCTGCTTTGATGGCGAGAAAAGTGATTGACAATTCATTTGAAATATTGGCCATTGAAACTATTGCCATTTGCCAGGCCATAGATTATTTAAAAAACAAGGACAAACTATCCTCCTGCGGAAAAAAATTACACGAGCTTATCCGCAATGAACTGGAGCCAATCAAAGAAGACCGGCCTGCCTACAATGCCATTCACAAAGTGACTGAGCTGATTAAAAACAATGCACTGATCAATGAAGACAATGGACAATAAATACGCATTAATAACAGGGGCTTCCAGGGGAATTGGAAAAGCCATTGCTTTGAAAATTGCAAAGATGGATTATACCATTTTGGTCAATTACCGCTCCAATGAAGCTGCCGCTGATGCAACTGTAGAAGAAATAAAAGCAGCCGGGGGAAAGGCCGAAAAAATGCCTTTTGATGTCTCCGATCCAAAAGCCATAGAAACAGCTATGGATGCCTGGAAAAAAGACCATCCGGAAGGAAATATAGAAGTATTGGTGAATAATGCAGGAATCAGAAAGGACAACCTGATGATGCTGATGAAAGATGAGGAATGGAATGATGTGATCAGTACCAACCTCAATAGTTTTTTTCACGTAACCCGCAGTGTAATAAAAGGTATGATCTCCAATCGCTATGGCAGAATCATCAATATCGTATCGCTTTCAGGAGTAAAAGGAATGCCCGGACAAACCAATTATTCAGCAGCAAAAGCGGGTGTAATAGCCGCTACAAAATCGCTGGCACAGGAAATGGGCAGAAGAAAAATTACAGTGAATGCAGTAGCCCCCGGATTTATTGAAACAGATATGACAGAAGATATACCGGAAGAGAACTTTAAAAATCTTATTCCACTTAGAAGGTTTGGAAAACCGGAAGAAGTAGCAGCTATAGTAAACTTCTTGGCCAGTTCTGAATCAGCATATATTACCGGAGAAGTTATTCATGTGAATGGCGGAATATACACTTGATTTACAGGTGCTGTTCCTTTAGATTTGCAGACTTATAAAAATGAAAAGAGTAGTTATAACAGGCACAGGAATTTACTCCTGCATCGGCAAAAATGTCGATGAGGTCAGCAACTCTTTGTACAAGGGGAAATCGGGAATTGTTTTTGAGCAAGAACGAAAAGATTATGGTTTTCGCTCTGCACTTACCGGACATGTAGAACAGCCCAATTTAAAAGGGCTGGTATCGCGCAGGCAAAGAGTAGGAATGGCCGAAGAAGTAGAATACGCCTACCTGGCTACTGTTGAAGCACTTGAAAATGCCGGTGTGGATGAAGAACTATTGCTGGAGAAAAAAGCAGGTATTATTTATGGAAATGACAGTTCTGCGCGTGCAGTAGTAGAAGGTACAGATGTTATTCGCGAGAAAAAAGACACAACCCTATTGGGTTCTGGAAATATTTTCCAGGCCATGAATTCTACCGTAACGATGAATTTATCGACCATTTTTAAGCTCAAGGGGATCAATTTCACAATAAGTGCGGCTTGTGCCAGCGGCTCTCATTCCATTGGAATGGGCTACTTCCTCATAAAAAGCGGATTGCAGGAAATGGTAGTTTGCGGAGGTGCACAGGAAGTCAATAAATACTGTTTTGGGAGTTTTGATGCACTGAGTGTTTTTTCTTTGCGGGAAAATGATCCGCACAAAGCTTCCCGTCCTTTTGATAAGGACAGGGACGGATTGGTGCCAAGTGGCGGAGGTGCTACACTGATTCTCGAAAGCCTTGAATCTGCACAAAAAAGAGGTGCGAAAATACTGGGAGAAGTTGTAGGATATGGTTTTTCATCAAATGGTGAACATATTTCCAACCCCAATATTGAAGGCCCGCAAGATTCGCTGGAAATGTGCCTGAAACAAGCTGGAATGAAAGCCGGTGAAATAGAATACATCAATGCACACGCCACTTCTACACCTGCCGGTGACAGCAACGAAGCCAAAGCCATCGACCGTGTTTTTGGCAGCTCAAAACCTTGGGTGAGTTCTACTAAATCAATGACCGGGCATGAGTGTTGGATGGCCGGAGCCAGTGAAATTATCTATTCGCTGATTATGATGGAAAAAGGATTTATAGCACCCAACATCAATTTTGAGCATCCCGATGAAGATTCTGAAAAATTGCGCATTGCAGATAAAACAGTAGAGCAGAACATCAATACTTTTCTCTCAAATTCTTTTGGATTTGGAGGAACAAATTCATCGATTATTGTGAAAAAATTTATTTTGTAATTTTGCCCTATGAACTACGATTCAATTGTTAAAAAAACCAATCATTTTCTTGTCGAAGAATTCGAAGTAGAAGAAAGTGAAATTGCGCCTGAAAAGGATCTGAAGGAGACTTTAGATCTTGATAGCCTTGATTATGTAGATCTGGTAGTAGTGATTGAAAATAATTTTGGCTTTAAAGTAAAGGGTGAAGATTTCAAGGAAATTCTCACTTTTCAGGATTTTTACAACTACATACACAATCGCCTGGAGAATAAATTAGAAGTATAATCCCCTTGAATGGCAAAATGGAAAGGGCAAAGCAGAGGAAACCAACTTGGCTATCGAATTTTTATCTGGACAATTAAAAATCTCGGATTAGCACCTGCCTATTTTATTCTGCGATTTGTAGCCTTGTATTTTTTCTTTTTTGGCGGTACGCCCAACAAGCACATCAAATACTACTTCCGACAAAGACTTGGTTTTTCAAAATGGAAAAGCTTAAGGGCTTTGTATTCCAATTACTATGTTTTTGGCCAAACACTTTTAGACAAAGTGGCCATTATGGCCGGAATGAAAGACAAATTCAGCTATCACTTTGACGGTGAGCACCATCTTGTAGAAATGGCCAACAGCACCGGTGGCATATTAATATCTGCGCATCTCGGCAACTGGGAAATTGCAGGAAACTTCCTCAACCGGCTCAATTGCCCTTTTAATATTGTGATGTATGACAATGAGCACGAACAAATAAAACAAATGCTGGACGAAGTAATGACCGATAAAAATTTCAAAGTCATAGTTGTCCGGGAAAACGATCTTTCCCATTTGTTTGAAATCAACAATGCCATAAGAAACAAAGAACTGATCTGTTTTCATGGCGATAGGTTTGTAGAAGGTGGAAAATCCGCTAAAAAGAATTTTCTTGGCAAGGAAGCAGAATTTCCACTGGGGCCCTTTGCATTGGCCACCAAATACAAATTTCCTTATTCCCTGGTTTATGCCATGAAAGAATCGAGTTATCACTATCATTTTACAGCTACCCCAGGAAAAGTACATGAAGGAAAACCGGAAGAGCTGCTTGAAGAGTATATCGCTTTATTGGAGCATAAAATCAGCCAGTACCCTTTGCAATGGTTTAATTATTATGATTTTTGGAACAATAATGCTGATAAAGAGCAATAAGTCTTTAGTTTTTGTAGATAAATTGTTGTTTTTATACTGAATTGGAACAAAAACACTGATCTGAATGTAGTTTAGAGGTAAGTAAAAACTCCGGTTAACAATGCAAAAAAAAACTGATAAATGGTCAATAGACTTTACTTCAAAAAAAAGTAAAAGGAAGCATCCTGTTTCTTTTTTACAGATTGCGAAAAACCATATAGTAAAGCCTCAGAAAGATATCCCGAAAAAATTATCAACTTCAATTGACAAAATTGTTTCTGGTAAATAAATATGTCATTGACAGCAGTATACTTATTTAAAAATAAAGGGACTGATATACTTGTGTAACCTAAGAAGATAATACAATCAGATCAAATATCATTAGTCGGGTTTTTAAATCATAATTAGGAGGCAAATCCATAAACTTCTTTTCTTGTTCCTCAGTAGAAAAAAGAAACTTGAATCCATTTCTTGAATAATAGGATATGGGAACTGTTTCATTATATGAATCTACTACTACAAACCTACATCCAGTTTTATTCTCAGAATCAATAAACCAAGATTTGATAAAATCCATGAGTTCTCGACCGATACCTTTTCCGTGATATTTTTCACTAACTCCCAAACGACCAATCAGTACTGCCGGGTAGCTTCTGTTGTGTTTTACCCTTGGGATCTCTTTATTAACTTTCTTTTTTCTACTATTTGGCAGAAAAGTAGTCTTGATACTATCATTTGAAATTGTAAAAGCACAGACTATTTCTTTGGGATCCTTGTTTAACTGAAAACAATATGTTTTTCCAAGTAACTCCTTGTTATAATTGTGTGAGTCATTGGAAAAAAAATCGTTCAAATCACCATGACCACAATCAAATTGATTACAAGATGAAAGTAGATCTTCTGATAATACAGAAAAGGTGCAATTATCCTCAAGAAAAGCCACAATGATTAAGACTGCTTAATCTTGGCTTTGTCTAAGATAGATCGAGCAGTTTGAATTTGTTTGCTAAAATCGATTGAAGCTCTATTTCTAGTGGCTTCATTAGCATTTTTAACAAAGTCTTTTGCTACTTTATCTTTTAAGGTTGGTATACTTTTGATTGCAATTGCCATTGTTTCTTTTTTATTCGGTTAAAGCAAATCTACTAAAATTATTACAAGTTAATAACCAAAATAAAATTCTTTTAGTTCTTAGCATCTTAAACGCTATACTTAGTTTAAAGTGTTTTTCTTTTGATTATCCTTATTTAAAACATTTTCTAAAGACTTCTTAAAAGACTTGTCGTTCTTAATGTCTTTGTCAGGGACATTTATGTCCCTATGCTTCTTTTTAAGCTCCGCTATCTTCTTTTTATCCTTATCTGACATTTCCTTTCAAAGTTTTATAATCTAATCTTTTGCCGTTGGTATTAGCCAGTAGGACATCAAATCTTGAACCTTCTGACAAATCCTTGTTATTGAAACGAAATGTAAACTCATTTACGTACTTATCCAAGTGTTTGTCTGAAACATTGTGATAAATTCCTACTAAACCTCTTTTCAACAACGCCCAAAAGCTTTCAATGTTATTGGTGTGGACACTTCCGTTTACGTATTCTCCTGCTGAATGTTTTACAAATCTATGGCTATAATCACCCTTTAATGATTTGTAAGCATTAAATTCATCAGTATAGATATTGCCGCCTTTTTCAACTTTATCCTCTACAATAGGCAAAATATGCTTTTTGCGCGTGTTTATAACCGGAACTGCATAAACTTTACCGTCCCTTTCAATGATTCCCAAGACAGGTGTTTTGGTCTTAGACGATCTGCCTTGTGTGCCTTTGGTTCTTTTATTAGCGTGTTTGTTGCTTTCTTTTCCACCAATATAGGTTTCATCTATTTCAACATCATTTGAGAATTTATCATTCCCAGGTGCAAAAGCATGTCTTACACGTTGTAATACAAACCAAGCTGTTTTTTGAGTGATCTTTAAGTCTCTTGACAATTGATGTGAGCTAATGCCTTTTTTGTGTGCTGTGATTAAGTAGATAGCAATAAACCATTTTCTTAAAGGTAGTTTGCTGTCCTCGAATATTGTACCAACTCTAACGCTAAACTGTTTCTTACAAGATTTACATCTTTTGCCTCTTTTGGTTGTATTAAGTTCGTAGGGCTTAGTTCTAAAAAGAACAGCAAAAGTGTTAGATTAGCAGGATGAAAGACTACAAACAGCTAATGGAGCAGTTCAGGGGCCTAAGCCCCTCTCAGCAGGAATCGATCCTGTCGGAGCTACTTATGATCAGGGAGGCATCAAGCCCAGTACTGGAAGAGCTCGAAGCGGAAGTAGGTGAATCATCGCACCGCAAGCCCTGCCCGCACTGCAAGAGCCAAAAGGTTTACAAGCGCGGGAAGCAGAAGGGCGTACAGATGTACCAGTGCAGGGAATGCGACAAATGGTACAGCCAGACAACCGGCACTCCCTTATGGGACATCAAGAAGAAGGAAAAATGGCAGCACTATCTTGAGTGTATGCAGCGCGGGACGGGCATCAAGAAAACTGCCGAGGAAGTAGGGATAAGCATCCAGACCAGTTTTGATTGGCGGCATAAGATACTGAGCACGCTGGGATCCCAGGAGCCTTGTAAGCTAGGAGGCACTGTTGAGTGTGATGAGATGGAGCTCTCGCTGAGCAAAAAGGGCGACAGGAACCTGGACAGGGAGCCGAGGAAGAGGGGCACGGACTTCAAAAGGAACGATGGCGGGAAGCACAACGTGACCACGGTGCAAGTAGTGGCGGCAGTGGACAGGGACGGGAACAAGTTCCTCAGGGCGGTGGAGAGCAAAAGGCTGACCGCCAAACAGATCAGGAAGGCAATCGGCAAAAAACTGAGCCTGAAGTCCACGCTGATAACTGATGAGCACCCTTCCTTTAAAAAATTCGCTGGTACACGTGCGGGGATTACGCACAAGACCGTGAACTCCAAGGATCACGTGAACCCGTCTGACAGGAGCGTCCATGTGCAGAGGGTAAACAATGCGCACAAACAGTTAAGGGACTTTCTTTCGAGGTTCAACGGTGTCAGCAGCAAATACCTGCAGAACTACCTGAACTGGTACGCTTATGGCGGGAAGATGAACGATACCCTAAACCAGCTCAAGCAATGGTTCTGTACCATACTGGCATCGGACATGGCCTACAACCTTTTCCTGCTCTACAAACAAAATGCTGTGTTAATTAGAACTTAGCCGTTCGTAGCAAGTATCATGTCCGCAATGTACACATGTAGGTACTCCGTTCCATCTTAGTTTAGCAAGATAGGCAACACATTTATCTTCTGTATTAAAGTATTCAATGAGTTCATAGAAGCTGTCAAAATCTCTAATTTCCTTTACACTACACATATTGTTTCCTTTTCGTTCAATTATTATAGTATAAATTTAAGAAAATATTCTTTATTAACCAAACTTTTTATAAAGTTTTTTCGGTTTGTTTACATGGTTTATTTTCAGATATTTGTATCTAAACCAAAACAAACAGCAATGGGAAAATTTATTGAATTGAAACAGATATTAAGCAATAGGCCAGACGATACTATATCGATCATATTAAATACTGACACTATCCACAAATTATATGAAAATAATGGACAGTTAAATATTGAATGTATGAAACCAGAAAAAACAAGATTAGTTGTTAAGGATTCATATGATGACATCAAGAAACTTTTAGAGCAGCTTTAAGCTCTCTATCTAAATCTTCAAGAACCTCATTTACCTCTCTTTGAGATTTACCTTGTAGTATTTCAAGTATTTTTTCTACTTCTTTCATATCTTATAATTTTTATTGGTTACACAAGTATATCAGTCCCAAAATAAAAAGAAATGAATAAAATAAATCAACCACTATCCAATGTTCAATGTCCAATTGGAGATTTTAAAAGCCTTTTCTTTTGATTTGGATGAAGAAGAGCTAAAAAATTTCAAAGATGTTATTGCAAGATATTTTGCCAATAAAGCCTGGGATAAAAAAGGTTTTACTGATAAATATGTCGATAAAATACTCAATACAAAAATGAGAAAATCAAAGGATTAAGTTTGATGAAAGTAATTCTCGACACCAATGTTTTATTGGTAAGCATCTCTGAAAAATCTAAACTCCACTTTGTTTTCAAAAGCCTTGTTAAAAAGCAAAATATTGATTTTCCAAAAGTAAGAGTAATTGATACTGCTGAATTCAGAAGAATATTAAAACAGTAAGGGCTAAATTAATGGCTATGAAAAGACAGAATGCACCTACTTTTTATACTGAACATATAATCCACTGCCAACAAACAATCGAATGAAAAAAGTACTGGTCATTTATTATTCCCAAACCGGGCAATTGAAAGAACTGGCAGAGCATTGTGTTAAACCTTTGCTCAATGCCGAAAATATACAGGTAGATTACCTCAATATTCAAACCAGGGAAAAATTCCCCTTTCCCTGGACAGCACAAGAATTTTTTGGTGTTTTTCCCGAAACGGTTTACAATACCCCCTTTGAATTAGAGCCTTTGGAAAATACCGCCACCGATTATGATTTAATCGTTTTGGCTTATACCGTTTGGTACATGAACCCATCAATTCCCATCAATTCATTTTTAAAAAGTGCACATGCCAAAAAACTATTTGATGGCAAAAAAGTAGTGACACTTATTGGCGCAAGGAATATGTGGGTACTTTGCCAGCAAAAGGTCAAAGGCTTTTTGAAGGACTTGAATGCCAGGTTAATTGGGAACATTGCCCTGGTGGACCGGGCCAAAAACCTGACCAGTATTGTTACCGTCATTCGCTGGATGTTTTATGGAAAGAAAGATGCTTTTCTGTTTTTTCCACCGGCTGGCATTGCACAGCAAGATATTATTAACAGCCAGCGTTTTGGCAATAGCATTCTGAGTTATCTTGAGGAAAAAACCAGGGAAGAAGATTTACAAAAAGAACTTAATGCACTTGGCGCAACCGAAATTCAACCCAATCTTTTGGTTTTAGAAAAAAGAGCCACTAAACTTTTCAAAAAATACGCTGATTTTATTGCCAAAAAAGGCGGATACAAAGATCCTGCCCGCAAAACACGAGTGAAAATGCTTTCCTACAGTATTCCGGTAGGCGCCTTTGTTTTATCGCCTATTACCACTATTATGACCTATTTGGTAAGTCTGATCAAACGCAAAGAAATTGAAAAGGAAATAGCCTATCACAAACAAAATAAGCTATAAATCACGTTTGGTTGTTCTGGTTCATAACCCAGTGGATATAAGTAATGCTTCCAATTTTTCCAACCACTGAATATAGCCAACTTGATCCTGTTCGGTCTTTTTACATATTTCAACTGCCTCATCTATCGAAACAGCCGCCCAAATTTCACATGTAAGTTCAGTATCGGTAGTTGTGGTTTTTGAAGCCTTTCTTGAATTGGCCGCCAGCACTGCTCCAGTAGCCAGTTGAATTTTATATTTGCCAGCAATTTTCAAAAGTTTTTCCGATAAGTTTTTATCCAAGCCACCTACATAAGCTGCGGCCAGGCCAATGCCCCGCCAAATGGCTTTCTGCCTCTCTTCAGGAAAGTTTTGCTGCATTTTTATCAGCAGATCAAGATCACCTTTAGCCGTGTACCAAAGGCTTCTGCCTATTCCCTGGTCAAAAGCCAGCAATTGTTCTGCGCTAATAGAATCGGGAAGTGCAAGGCCTTTTATAAACCTTCTACGCCTTAACAATCCATGATAATAACCAAAACCATCCAATACCCTGCCTTGCATCAGGGGGCTGAATTTCCCCAAAAAAACATTGATGTCCAATCCTTTTTCAGCTATGGCCCAACCCATGCCCACATATATTTGAGAAGCATGCATGTCCCCTGCTTTTTCTGCATAAGTTAACCAATTATTTAAATCAGGGTTTTCATTTTCTAAGGCCTTTTTTGCAATGCCTGAAGAAGCACCTTCAAAAGCCACTGAAATAAATTTTTTATCCGACTGGTTTAAAAAATCGTGCTCTTTTATTTCCCGGGACAATTCCCTGCCCTTGTGAAAAGCAGCAATTACATTTTCTATATTTTGCGCAATATTCTTGGCAGCCGAACTCATACACGCAAAGTAGATTTTTCATAAAACCACATGGTTGCCACATCGGCAGCAATTTCAGGATCGGGCTCATGAAACACACTGTTGATGCTTTCCAATTGTTCGTTGTTTTCCAGCGAAAAAGTATAGGGGTCGAGTTTCAAATCCCGGGAAGTACCATGTACCTGTGCGCTCACCAGGCGAAACACTTCACTTGCTATTTTTTCAAGTGTTGTCATATTGTGTTCAAGCTTTCCGAGCAGTGCCCTGGTATCATATTGCGTTTCTATATCCTTGTGAAATGCTTTTAAATATTCAATGTCAAAAGGGTCGATATATTTATGCGTAATGTCTGCTGTATCATAAGGTATCCAATCCTGGAAAAGCTTTTGCATGCGTGTATTCAGTTCTTCAAACCTGCGAAGTACGGTACCCGGTTTTGAAGCAAGTTTTTTCAACAAACCAATATTTGTAAAGCCTTTATTGGAAAATATCAATGCTGTTACTGACCAGTAAATAGCCCAGTCCCAGAATATTTTTATCACCATGACCTGTGTATGCCCCATCAGTGCATATTGATGGGTATATAATGGCAGCCAGTTTTGAAACAAAGAACGATGGGTTTCTTCATAAACTTTTACATGGAGGCCAATGCTTTCACCGCTTAAATCGCGAATGATCAGATCATTCAACCAGGAATTGTTAATGGCAATAAAATCCGTTCCAGGCGAATAAAGCGGGTCGAGAAAAAAGCCAGCCTCACCGGTTACACCCCAGCGATTTTCAGAATAGACCTGTCCGCAACCATGTGCATAGTGTTTCAGAAATTTAAAATCAAGCAATTTATCCTTGTGGACTTCGAGCATTTTGTGACATTGAGGTTCATGCTCAGCCAACCACTCCATTGCTTTGTCAAAGCGGCTGATCTTATCAAAAGGATGAAAGGCAGGATCAGCTACAATACCAATGCTGGTGCATCCTGTAACCAGGGGAATTATCCATACCCAGTAGCCTTTGTCCATTAAATGTACCGTACTGAGATAGCGCAAACCGGGTTTTACTTTGCCCAGCCATTCTTTGTCATCTGACCAATCTTCAATATCAATTTTCGTATTGAGCCGAAACCACACAGCATTAACATCATGGCTTATATCCTGGGTGAAATTCAGTTTTCTTTTGAGAAAAGCATTGCGCCCTGTTGCATCCACCACCCAACGGCAAGTTATTTTTTCATCCGCTCCATTGTGCGAAAAACTTACTTCATGTGAAGTATCCCCAAAATCAACTGTTTTAACCCTTGCGTTTAAAAACACTTCATTGCCGTTTTCGCGAGAAATATCCACCAGGTCATTTTCAAAAACACCGCGGTCTATCTGGTGACTGGGAACAGGCAGAAACTCCCTTGGACCCAATTCTACACGTTCTTCAATGTTCTCTTTGTGTTTGGGGGAAAAGAAAAAACGCAGGCCGTGCTTGGGCAATTGGAATTTGTCCATGTAATCTTTCAAATCCAGTACTTCTCTCAGATAATAGGTTCCCAGCTCTACAGTTGACTCTCCAACTTTATGCGCAGCATTGGCGGCATTGGCTTTGCGTTTTTCCAATACTAAAATTGAAATATCGGGTTTGGATTGCTTCAATTGAAGCGAAAGTGTAAGTCCTGCCAAGCCACCGCCCAAAATCACAACATCGTAGTCCTTGTTCATTAAATTTTATTTTTAGGTATGGAAATTTAAACAAAAATACGCATCCCATAAGAAATAGCACTTCATATAAATAGCCTTATCGAAGTAGATTAAAACATTTGTTGTAGCTTAATGTTGTAAGAAAAAATTGTTTTAAAACTTTAGCTTAGAGGCATCAAGCATTCCTTTTTTATTTATTACCTATGCAAATTACTCGCATTGTTACAATAAATTTAAAGTTTGAGCTTCAAGTTCTATCTTTGCAAAGTTTTCCGAAAAAAAGTGCAGTTTGACAAAGCAGGTATTCATAACTAAAATATCCAAATTTCTACCCAATTCACCGGTTGGAAATGACGAAATAGAAGATCATCTAGGCAAGATAGATGGTAAGGCATCGCGTGCGCGCAGGATTATTCTCAGAAACAATGGAATAAAAACAAGGCATTATGTTGTTGATAAAGAAGGTAATTTTTCCCACAACAATGCACAACTCACAGCAGAAGCCATCCGCCAACTTCAAAGTAAAGATTTTGACTTAAAGGATATAGAAGTCCTTGCATGTGGCACATCTGCTCCCGATCAATCCTTGCCCTCACATACCTCTATGGTGCATGGCGAATTAGGGTCTGCTCCCATAGAATTATTTTCTCCCTCAGGGGCTTGCTGTTCAGGAATGCATGCTATGAAATACGGTTACATGTCTGTTTTGAGCGAACAATCCGATAATGCGGTTTGCTGTGGGTCGGAATTGATCTCTCCTATGATGTTGGCGAAAAATTTTGAAGAAGAGACCGGAAAGCTCAACAAGCTCGACCAATTGCCCATAATCGCTTTTGATAAAGATTTCTTGCGCTGGATGCTTTCAGATGGTGCAGGTGCTGCACTCCTACAATCTAAACCTGCCAAAGGACTGAATTTGAAAATAGAATGGATTGAGGGCACTTCCTATGCACATGAGTTTGAAACATGTATGTATGCTGCTTCCACAAAGGAAAAAGATACTTCCCTGAAAAGCTGGAAATTTATGAATGCGCAGGAATGGCTGGATCATTCTGTGTTTGCTATGAAACAGGATGTGAAATTGCTGGGGAAAAACATTACGGATTTAGGGGCTAAATTTCTAAAAGAGATTTGCTATAAACGCAATTTCAATGTAAATGATATTGATTTCTTTTTACCCCATTTGTCCTCTATGTTCTTTTGGGACAAAGCGGTTCAAAGTATGAAAGATTATGACGTTTGTATTCCCGAAGAAAAATGGTTTACCAATCTCACCCGAGTGGGCAATGTTGGTTCTGCATCTATATACCTGATGTTGGAAGAATTGCTCAGAGAAGATAAAATTAAAGCAGGTGACCGTATTTTATTGATGGTGCCGGAAAGCGCGCGCTTTTCCTATTCCTACGCTTTACTCACTGCTGAGAAGCACTAATAGAAGCTTGATCAAAATTATTGAAGCCCTGCCCTTTGAAAATATTCAGTGGCCTTTTTTTCCTGTCCCAACTGCTGATAAGTAACTCCTAAATTGCGCAGCAGCTGCTTGTTTTCAGGGTTGATTTTCAATCCTTTTTCGAAAACTGAAATGGCTTTTTGATATTCTTGTTTAAAACCATAGGCCACGCCTAAATCTTCATAGTAAGTTGTGTTTTCAGGTTTCAATTCAATTGCTCTGTTCAACCACTTAATTGATTCATCCAATTGATTCATTACCTTGCCATAAGTTACCCCGATTTTATAATGAATCAGAGCATGTTGAGGAGCCAATTGCAACGCTTTTTTGTAGTAATAAACTGCACTGTCACCATTATTGAGCTTGTAATATGATTCGGCCAGATTGTACCAGGCTTCCATTTTATCAGGCTTTGATTTTACAGCCGTTTTAAAATATGGAATCGCTTTTTCGGGTTTATCGTCTTCCAATAGTACACATGCCAGGTTAAAATTGCCTTCGTAATAATCTGGGCGCATTTGTATGGTACGTTGATAAAGCTTTATGGCAGTTTCTTTGTCATCATGTAGCTTATACTTCACATTCCCAAGTATCAAATGGGCATTCATATAATTGGGGTAAATTTCCAATGCTTCTGTCAACACTTTTTCTGCTTTGCGTAAATATTCTTTTTCCTTTGCTGTGCCTTTTATTTTTTCTGCCTGGGTAGCTAGTTCTCCACCATAGGCATTTTTAATTTTAGCACTGTTTGGGGAATTTTTATAATCAGCAGCAAAGAGCGTGAAATCATTTTTCCAGTCCATATTTCTTGTAATGGTTTTGGCTGAATACCCTACAAGTATGAGCAATACAATTAGCCCCGACACTTTATAAGCTTTTGAATTTTCTACTGTCTGGATTTTAAAACTGCGATTTACAGCATAATGCCCTATTCCGCTGATTAAGCCTGCAAGCAGCAGACAAAAACCTACTGAAGGGATATAAACAAAGCGTTCGTTCATAGCTATACCTACTGAGAACAATACATTTGAGACTACAGAAATGGTAATGAAAAAATAAAGAATACTAAATGAAAACAGGCTTTTTGATTTGATTTTGACCAATCCATAAAGCAATACAGCCAATGTAATTAATAAGGAAATAATAGCTTTGGGACTGCTCCAATCGAGTATCGGAACCTGGTTGTAATAATAATCATGCGTGAGCGGATGTGGGATAATGAGCAGTTTAAAATACTGGCCAAAAGTATAGGATACCGTAGCCAGGCGTTCTGCAAGGGTAGCATTTACAAACGGATTGTTTAAGATTTCACTGCTCTCTTTTCCGAGTGATACTCCACTGAATTCCTGCCGCAAATACACATAAACACCTGCTGCAATCAAGAGCGGAAGGCCTGTAATCAGGTAATCTTTTATTTTAGCTTTTGAAAAGAAAAACAAAGTAAGGGGAACAACAGCAAGGAAGGTAATGGCATTTTCTTTTGACAATAAAGCCAAAACATAAACCAGAATGCCTGCAATTAGAAAATGAATTTTTTGGCTTTGAACATATTTCCAAACCAATGTAAGCATACCAAGCGCCCCAAGTAGTCCCATGATCTCATCCCTACCCTTTATATTGGCCACTACCTCTGTGTGGATTGGATGTGCGGCAAAAAGCAATGCAGCCAGAAATGGAATGTTGAGTTCCTTTATGTTTTGAATTTTAGGTTTAAATAAAAGGCTGAGCAAATAAAAGAGTAAAACTACTGTCAAGCTATATAGTAAAACATTGATAAAGTGGCTGATGTGCGGGTTGTTGCCAAAAAACTCTTTTTCAATAGCAAAAGTCACAATAGAAAGTGGTCGATAACGCCCTCCGGCAACAAGTTTATAGCCTTCTCCAAAAAAACCGTAAAAGGCATCGGTGGTCATGATTTTTCCTATACCATCAAAACCCTGCTGGGTCAACTTGTTTTTAGTAATTACAAGCGTATCATCTACAGCATATTCGTGGGGAATGGTATTGGCAAAAAGCAGAAAACTGACAATAAACAGAAACATTGCCTGCTGCCTGAATGGCGTTAAAAACCCACTTTTCTTTGCTTTGTCAACTCCAGAATTCAGCTTTTCCTCAGCGTTGCTTTCTGCTTTTTTATTTGAAGCTTTCTTTTTGGAATGCTTTTTACCCATGATTTTAGTTAATACTTACAGGGCACAAAATATAAAATCCTTTTATTTTTCGCTACAAACAAGCTGTTTTTGGCTTTAGTATTTGAAGTTGCTGTTGAAAAGGATTGGAAATCAGTAATTGAACCTGTTGAATTGTTTGCTGTATTAGAACAAAGCGCTGCTTTAGACTTTGATACATACGAGGGATTACACAAAAAAGAACTGAAGCACAGTATTTTAAGCCCTGAAAATGAAGTGCTAAAAGGAGCGAGATATTATAAGTGGATGTGAGATTTATTCAATTAAGACAATATACTATCGATCAAAATTCATTATTCCCATTCTTTTTTTTGCTCAAACATACGCTCAGAAATTCGGGTTAACAGCGATTAACAGATTATTACTTTGCTTTTCGCTAATTTCGACTCAAAATAATATTGTAATGAGAAAATTTGCGCATTATACCCTTATTGGGTTGTTAATGATTTTCTGCTTCTCTGCTGCTTCAGCACAAGTTTTAGAACCTGCTAAATGGAGTTTTGAAACGGAGCAAATATCAGCCGATACCTTTCTGCTTCATTTTGACGTAAAATTGGACGAGGGCTGGTATGTTTATGGGCAATTCATTAGCGATGAAGGACCGGTCCCGACTACTTTTAGTTTTTCTGAAAACAAGCATGTGCAATTGATCGGCAAGGCCAGCGAAAGTGGGGAAATTGAAAAAGAAGGCTTTGACGAAATATTTGGCATTGACCTGAAAAAATTTGGCAAAACTGCCCGCTTTTCCCAAAAAGTAGTTGTGGGCAAAAAAGCAAAGAAAATCAGCGGTGAACTGGAATACATGACCTGTGATGACACCCGCTGCTTGCCACCACAGCTTGTTGGTTTTGAATTTGACCTGAGCAAAAGCAAATCGGGAGCATCGGAAGAGGGCAATGAAAGTGGTTTCCTGGAACCGGTAAAGTGGAATATTGAGCTCAAAAAAACGGGACAACCTGAAATATACGAATTGATTTTCCGGGCCGAAATGGATGAAAATTGGTATTTGTACTCACAGTTTATAGATGAAGGTGGGCCTGTTCCAACTTCTTTTAATTTTGATACGGCTGCTCATTTTAGCTTGATTGAAAATACCACAGAGCTTTCTCCAGAAAGTAAAAAGGGCTTTGATGAGATTTTTCAAATGGAGCTTTTGAAATTTGGAAAATCTGCTGAATTCACCCAAAAAATAAAAGTCAGCAATGCCGATGAAAAAATCAGCGGGTTTTTGGAATATATGACCTGCGATGATACCCGCTGTCTTCCACCCCAATCCATAGATTTCGAGGCCATTCCTGCAAAAAATTACACTGCACTGGGCGATGATATTGGCAATGAAATTGACGCATCACTGTTGTCAGATGCTGCTGCATTGCGCATTGAAGGATTGGATTTAGACAATCCTGCTAAACAATGTGGCATAGAAGGAGAGGTAGATCCCAAAGATCAGGATAAAAAAAAAGGCCTGCTCAATCTGTTTTTTCTCGGATTTCTGGGCGGTTTAGTAGCACTGCTGACCCCGTGTGTTTTTCCCATGATTCCGCTTACGGTCAGTTTTTTTACCAAGGGTAGCGAAGACAAAAAAAAGGGTATTGTCAATGCCACCATTTACGGATTTTTCATTTTTGGCATTTATTTGATCCTAAGCCTGCCCTTTCATTTTCTCGATTCCATCAATCCCGATATTTTAAATGAAATATCGACCAATGTGTATTTGAATGTAGCCTTCTTCCTGATTTTTATCTTTTTTGCTGGGTCATTTTTCGGCTATTACGAACTTACTTTGCCCAGCGCATTGACCAATAAAATGGATTCCGCTTCTGATGTGGGCGGAATCGTTGGGATATTCTTTATGGCCGTTACCCTCGCATTGGTTTCATTTTCCTGCACCGGCCCTATTTTGGGATCCTTGCTGGCAGGGGCATTGTCCTCTGATGGAGGTGCCATGCAATTGTCTGCCGGAATGGGCGGATTCGGACTGGCTTTGGCTTTGCCATTTGCTTTGTTTGCTGCATTTCCCGGCTGGTTGAATACCTTGCCCAAAAGTGGTGGCTGGTTAAATTCCGTAAAAGTTGTGCTGGGATTTTTAGAGCTGGGGCTGGCTGTGAAATTTCTTTCAAATGCTGATTTGGTTTCACATTGGGGCATTCTCAAAAGAGAAATTTTCTTTGGTATTTGGATTGTTATTGGCGTATTAATGGCTTTGTATCTTTTTGGCAAATTGAAATTTCCGCACGACAGCCCCATTAAAAAACTAAGTATGGGCAGAGTAGCGCTTGGTGCGATTACCGTGGCTTTTGTACTTTATTTAATTCCCGGTTTGACCAATACCAAATATGCCAATTTACAATTGCTCAGCGGATTTCCACCACCTATGTTTTATAGTCTTTATGAGCAGGAATCACAATGTCCATTGAACCTACCCTGCTACAAAGATTATGAAGAAGGCATGGCTGTAGCACGCGCTGAAAATAAACCCGTAATGCTCGATTTCACAGGTTGGGCCTGTGTGAATTGCCGCAGAATGGAGGAAAATGTATGGGTAGATCCGGCAGTATATAAAATTTTAAGTGAAGAATTTGTATTGATTTCGCTTTATGTGGATGACCGGACGGAACTGCCTGAAGAAGAGCAAATTTATGTGCAGCAAAAAAACCGGCAGCGACAACTCAAAACCATAGGCAACAAATGGAGCTATTTCCAGACGCTTAATTTCAACAACAATTCACAACCCTATTATGCTTTGCTCAGCCCAGATGAGCAGTTGCTTAATACGCCTGTGGGTTATATGCCCGATGCATCGGAATATGCTGCATTCTTGAATTGTGGTTTGAACGCATTTCAAAATCCAACACCATGAAAGCCTTTTATCTTGTAAAAAATGGCAAAGCAGACAGCGCATTTGAACTGCGCGATTACAATTTACCTGCTCCGGAAGATGAGCAGGTACTGATAAAAACCGAAGCCTTTGGGCTGAATTATGCCGATGTGATGGCGCGTTTGGGTTTATATCGCGATTGCCCACCACTGCCAACTGTCATTGGTTATGAAGCCGTGGGGCATGTTGAAGCAGTTGGAAAAAATGTAACAACAGTGAAGCCCGGTGACAGGGTACTTACTTTTACCCGATTTGGTGCCTATGCCAGTCATATCCTGTCGCCTGAAATTGCTGTTGTGCCCATTAATGAGGATTTGCCCACAGGAAAAGCAGTCGCTTTGGCCACACAGTATAGCACGGCCTGGTATGCTTTTGAGGAATGCAAAAAATTACACAAAGGCGATCGGATTTTAATCCATGCAGCTGCCGGAGGAGTGGGTACAGCCCTGGTACAATTGGCCAAAAGAAGAGGCTGTATCATTGCCGGTACTGCCAGTCCCCACAAGCATGAATATCTTAAACAGCAGGGTGTTGACCTGTGTATCGATTATCGAAACCAGGATTTTGAAAAGGTTCTGAAAAAAGAGGGCTGGGCGGGAAAACTGGATGCTGTGTTTGATCCGGTTGGAGGTATATCCGTTCGCAAGGGAGTCAATTTACTCAACTCAGGAGGAAGCATGATCATGTATGGTGGCAGTAGCATGACCGATTCAAAAAGTCCGCTACACAAATTAAAAGTTGCTGCCGGATTTGGCCTGTGGTCGCCCATTGTTTTGCTGATGCGCTCTATTTCTTTGATCGGTGTGAATATGCTTCATATAGGTGACGACAAACCTGAGTTGTTGCAACATTGTATGCAACAAGTGGTAGAACTTTCCCAAAAGGGAGAGCTGAATCCAACTGTTGGTGGAGAATTTAAGGCCAGTGAATTGGCCAAAGCCCATGAATATCTCGAGTCAAGACAATCTATTGGGAAACTTGTGGTGCATTGGGAGGATTGAAAGCATAACTGTTTTTTTGCTAATTTTGAATCAGTGAATGAGTCTTTAAGTTTAAAAATTTCAGCTCTTCAATGAGTGTTATTGATAAAAATATAGATAAGATAAGGGTCTTATGTAAGAAACATAAAGTAGATAAGATGTTTGTCTTTGGCTCAGTGTTGACTGAAAAATTCAAAAAATCCAGTGATGTGGATTTTTTAGTGGATTTTTCAAATATAGACTTGTATGACTATGCCGACAACTATTTTGATTTAAAAGATGCACTTGAAAAGTTGCTGAAAAGACAGGTTGACCTTTTGGAAAATAAGGCTATTAAAAACCCATACCTGCGAGAATCTATTGACGCATCAAAACGACTTATCTATGGTGGATAATGAGATCAAAACCTGGCTTTATGATATATTTCAGTCTATTAAAGAGATTGAAAGCTATTATGAAAATAGACCCAGAAAATTTGAAGAGTATCTGTCTGATATCAAAACCAAAAGAGCAATAGAAAGAAATATAGAAATCATAGGCGAGGCAACCAATAGAATATTAAAGAAAGACAAAAATTTCAATCTGAAAAATGCCCGTAAAATTGTTGGAACCCGCAACAGGATAATACACGGTTATGACAAAATTTCTGACAATCTGGTTTGGAGTATTGTAATTAATGATCTGTCTAAGCTAAAGGAAGAAGTGTCTATATTGCTCGATTCAAACAATGATAAATAAATTAATTTCGAATGTTTGCCTTATAATATTTGCCCTTTCCTAAAACACATTAGGTTACTGAAATATTTTTCAAGGTAGAAAGTCAAAAAAAACCAATCAATGAACCCCAACTATTCCAGCCTTTTGGCATTAGTATTACTATTCCAATTTTTTATTGCAAATGCTGTTCCCGGCAAAAAAGCCACAGCCACCGACACTGCCTCAGGCACTTTGACTCCCTACCCCTATGAACATAAGGCTGAATACAAGGGAATTGATTACCACACTTATTACATCACCATGCGTGACAGTGTGAAAATTGCTGTTGACCTTTATTTGCCAAAAAAACTGGAAGCTGATAAGAAGATACCGGCCATTATGCACCAAACACGCTACTGGCGTAGACCACAACTTAGGTGGCCCTTCAGTATGTTTACCAAAGGCCTGATCGGGCGACAGGGAAAAATCATCAAGGACATTGTAGCCCAGGGTTATGCAGTTGTCAATGTTGACTCGCGTGGTTCGGGCGCATCTTTTGGAAACCGTGCTTATCCCTGGACAATGGATGAGATCAAAGACGGAGCGGAAATAGTAGATTGGATCATTGAGCAGGAATGGTCAAGCGGAAAAGTAGGGGCTATTGGCGCTTCTTATAGTGGTACTACAGCCGAGTTTTTGACCATTAACCAGCATCCGGCAGTGGAAGCTGTAATTTTGCTGTATTCCCTCTTTGATGTGTATGAGGACATTGCTTTTCCGGGAGGTATTTTCCATGAATTTTTTGTGAAAAATTGGGGCGCTTTCAATGCCAAATTAGACCAGAGCAAATTGCCAAGAGGTGGTTTTATAGCAAAATTGCTGGTAAAGGGAGTGGCAAGGGTTAAAACTGACAACAAGCGCAAAACTTTTAGAAATGCGCTTGAAGACCACAAGGAAAACCTGCAGGTCAGTGAAACTTCAGAAGGCGTAGAATATCGCGATCAGGCCCCAACAAGTGGAGTAGTTTCCAGTTCTGATGTTTTCAGTCCGCACCACTATGCAGATAAAGTGGATGCTTCAGGTGCTGCTGTGTATTCCTACAGTGGCTGGATGGACGGTGATTATCAGCACTCCTGCATCAAAAGACACCTGACCCTGAGCAATCCTGAAAACAAATTGACTTTGGGTCCCTGGGAACACGGTGGCAAATACAATTGCAGTCCCTATGCACCATCAGAGGCCGGCTTCAATCACACAGCAGAATTTCTGAAATTCTTCGATTATCATTTAAAGGGAATGGAAAATGGATTGTACGATGAACCCAAAATCCATTATTATACCGTAGGGGAAGAAAAATGGAAATCAAGCGAAAGCTGGCCGCCCAAAACTAAAGAGGAAATCAAATTGTATTTCAATGAGGAGCAAAAACTTTCTGAATCAGCTCCGGAATCCGAGGAAGCATTTGATGTTTATGTAGCCGACACAACGGCACTCACAGGAGATGATTCTCGTTGGAAATCCATGATCGGCATGCTGAAAACTCCGCATGTTTATCCCGACAGAAAAGAACAGCAAGAAAAACTGATGATCTACCATTCTGAACCACTTGATGAGGATTTGACAATTTCTGGCCATCCCATTGCAAATCTTTTGATCAGCTCAGATCAACCCGATGGGAATTTTCATGTTTACCTTGAAGAAATAGCTCCTGATGGAAAAGTGCGCTATATCACCGAGGGGTTGATTCGGGGCATACACAGAAAAGTTTCCCCGGCTGACGACTGCCCATATAAAGATGCTGTTCCCTGCCATACCTACTTGCAGGAAAACGCTTCACCAATGGAAATCAATTCACCTGAAAAACTGGTGATAGATCTGCTGCCTATTTCATATCGGGTTCCAAAAGGTCACCGCCTGGCTGTGTCACTTGCCGCTGCGGATAAGTCTCATTTTGCCGTGATGCATAAAGCCATTGCAGAATGGAAAATTCACCGAAGTAACGATTTGCGGTCCCATATTCAAATACCTGTAGAATAGCAGTTTTTTTCATTTGTATCTTTTTGCCTGCCTTTACGTATAGTCCTTATGTGAATTCTATTTTAAAAAGGCTATGAAATCAAGGAAGCACCATTTAAGTATTTCTTCAGAAGATCGTTTTGAGAAAATTCTATTGCGGGAGAGAAAATTGAGAAATCAACTCAATTCAAATATCAACACGCCCCAGGATCAACCTTTTTTACACAAGGTTGACATTAATGAAAGGCATTCCGTTAAGAGCACACGACAACCCCGGGTAATAATAATGATTGATGATAGCATTCTTCTTAAAAAAGCTTCACGGGTGCTTATAAACCATTATCCTGATGTGCATATATATGAAGCGGAAAATATGGCTCAGGCATTGATAGAAATTGAACAAAGGGAATACGATTTAATCATACTCAATGTTGAACAACACATAATGTACCCGGATCTGTTTATTGATGTCATGCAAAGACAGTATCCTTACCTAAACATATTGTTTGTTGACAAGCTTCCCCAAAGTGAAAAATCAACCCAGGTATTCGAAGGCAATTACTTTCATCTTCCTGAATACTTACACTCCAATGCCATTGCGCGTATGTATCAGAAAATTTTTCAAAAGCATGCCGTGTTTCGCAGCAGAGTCAATGGAAATGAAGTAGCTTCACCTGTTGAACAGAAATTTCTTAGAATGCGCCATTCTGCTTAAGCCAATTTTAAGCATCAATCAAAGAGACGTTCTTTCACCTTATCTTTAGATTTTTCCGATCTGTCTAATCTGTCAACACCATTTACAAAATACTTGGTATCTCCGCGCCATGGAACGGCCAAGAACATTTCCTTGTAACGCAAATTAACCCGTTCTCCCGATAGGGCAACTTCCTGTAAAAGATTGTAAATAGAATCATTGTTGCGGTCAATGGAAAATTCAAAAATTTCATTGAGCTGTTTTTTATTATCCACAGCCCCGAAACTCTCCATATTCAATTGACCTTCATAGGTTTTGAAAAGCGTTCCTCTTTTGCTCACCTTTACCACCGTTCCGGCACGAGTACCTTCGCTGTATGAGCCAAAATAGTAAAAAGCGCCTACCGCTATGGCAGCAACAATTATTACGATTAAAAAAATCAGACCAGTCTTTTTCATGTGTTTAAATTGATTTTATAAGGTCACATGGAACTCACAAAACAAAAAAATTTGATCGTTCTCATGTGTGTCAAATTTTTTTGTGATGCTCGTTTCATGAATTTTGGTTTTTAGCCATTCAAATATAATTGAAAAAACAGCAGCTTTACTTCACAACAAGCACTTTATCACAATTCGAATTTAATTCCCTGAGCCAATGGCAAATCATCGCCATAATTAATGGTATTGGTTTGCCTTCTCATATACACTTTCCAAGCATCTGAACCTGATTCACGGCCTCCGCCTGTTTCTTTTTCTCCGCCAAATGCCCCGCCAATTTCAGCTCCGCTTGTTCCGATATTCACATTCGCAATGCCACAATCTGAGCCGGCATGAGAAAGGAATTGTTCGGCATCTTTTAATTTACCGGTCATTATTGCTGATGAGAGCCCTTGTTTTACCCCATTCTGAAGCTGAATGGCTTCACTAAGCGTTTTATAGGGTATCAGGTATAAAATGGGCGCAAAGGTCTCTTCCTGAACAATAGCCATTTCATTTTTTACTGCTGCCAAAGCAGGTTTTACGTAGCATTCACTTTCGTAGCCTTCACCTTCCAAAACACCACCTTCTACAAGTAATTCCCCTCCCTGTTCTTTAATTGCTGCCAGGGCATTTAGATAATTTTTTACTGCATCCTTATCAATCAGCGGACCAACATGGTTTTTTTCATCCAGTGGATTACCGATTTTTATTTGTTCATAAGCATTGCTGATTTTCTCTTTAAGCAAATCAAAAATACTTTCGTGTACAATCAGTCTGCGCGTGCTGGTACAACGTTGTCCGCAAGTGCCAACAGCGCCAAAAACCACTGCCGGAATCACCGTTTTCAAATCGGCATCGGGAGTAATAATAACGGCATTGTTGCCTCCTAATTCCAGCAAAGATCTACCCAGTCGTTTTGCTACAGCAGTGCCTACCTTTTTACCCATTCCAATAGACCCGGTTGCAGATACAAGCGGAATACGCTCATCGTTCGATAACCATTTTCCGGCCTCTTGTTCTCCTATTATTAAGTTGCTTACTCCTTCCGGCACATCATTTTGGGTAAAAACCTCTGCAACAATATTTTGACAGGCAATGGCACAAAGCGGGGCTTTTTCAGAAGGCTTCCAAATACAAACATCGCCACAAACCCAGGCAATCATCGCATTCCATGACCAAACTGCTACGGGAAAATTAAAAGCTGAAATAATACCCACAATCCCCAGGGGATGATATTGTTCGTACATGCGGTGTTGCGGGCGTTCAGAATGCATTGTGAATCCGTGCAATTGCCTTGACAGCCCAACTGCAAAATCACAGATATCGATCATCTCCTGTACTTCGCCCAGGCCTTCCTGCAGCGATTTTCCCATTTCCCAGGAAACAAGTTTACCGAGTGGTTCTTTGTATTTTCTGAGAGCTTCGCCAATTTGGCGCACCACCTGTCCGCGCTGTGGCGCAGGAACCATACGCCAGCTTTTAAAAGCCGCCTCTGCGGTATGTACAATTTGCTCGTAATTGTCAGCAGTAGCAAGATATACAGCTGCAATTTCCTTCCCATCAACAGGGGAAAAGCTTTCGATTTTTTTGTGGTCATTTTCAAGCCATGTACGCCCTGTGCCAGCACCATGATTGATTTGATTGATCCCAAGTGATTTGATAAAACCCAAGTCTGTTTTTTCAAGTATTGTATTGCTGTTCATGATTTTTCTTTTTTAAAATGAAATATTTTTTATTTGCTGAAAAGGGTTGGCCTTATTAATGTTCAAAGTAAACGTAATTTTTTGATAGTATTTTTCCAAACCCAAAGAACCGCTTTCCTGATTTTCTTTGATATTATTAGTTGTAACAATAGGAAAGTGAATTTCAAAAATTTCTGGAAGTATAACAAGGCTAATCCCAAATTCTGCTGCAATATCAAATTCATCCTTTCTGTCGATAAAAGCAGAAAAGCCTACATAAGGTTTAAGCGGAATTTTACCGGGAAAAGTACTTTCGACCAATACAGAGCTTAAAAACCTGTCTGTATCACCCACAATTGTTCTGGATTTAAAACCTCCATCTTTGGTGACAATTTGTTGCCCAAAAACCGGATCAAAGCCATTTCGGTCGAGAAAATTGTGGTCAAAAAGATAATCGCCCTGTACAGGAATAAGCGCTGCACTTCCACTGCCTGTTGAGCCACTTAGCTGCAAGCGAGGGACAGCCGGGCTGATAGTGCCAGGTGCCCTGTTGTTCCAGAGAAATCCTCCCGCAAAAAGACGCACCTTCACAGCTTCTTTGCCTTTGCGATAGGGAATATCAAAATTAAATGTAGCCTGGGCAGTTCCGAAAGTTTCTCCCTGCCGGAATGAAGTTTCAAAATTCCAGGGCAGCAGTGGATTGCTGTTGTTGATGTTCAGTGCCGCTTCATTTACATAAAAATGATAATTCCTGGTCTTTGGAATGAGGTAATCCTGCCAGATGTTTACACTTCTCAGGTTTAAGCTTACTGCTATTGGTGAAAGCACATCTGCTTTTTTAAAGGCAATTTTTAAATAAGGATTGGCTTTGTGAAAACGCTGAATTTCCGGAAATAAAAGATAAGAAAATCGCGAAGCAGACATGCCCAGTTTCCACTCTTTTACCTTACCGGATTGTGGCCACCAATTGTAATTGATATTTCCGGTTCCACTAAAATTATAAGTGGCTGTAGAATACATGGGCAACAGTTCAAACTGCAACTTTTTGTTCAGCAATGTGTGGTTGTAAAGAGCCACCCCCAACAAGCTTTTGTCGTAATTGTTCCAGGCAAACACGGGAAAGAAATACAATTCGGATTTTTCGGGATGATCAATACTGCCCAGGAATTGAAAGCGGATTTTCTCTAACCTGTTGGCAGAACCTGCCATGCGGTAATTGTTGTTTTGTGTATTGAATTCGGGCAGCCTTCGTTTGCGGTCTATATACAAATGGGTAGCTTTTTGTTTTTTGACCAAAACCCCGGCTTTGCCTTCAAATCCTGCTATCCAAGTTTCAGACAATAAGGAATCTTTATGGTATTGCTCTATGGGAAAAGGGCCGGAAAAATTTGTTTTGTTCTTTATTTTAAGCTCATACAACTTATTATTTCCTCGTACTTTTTCTATTGAGTAATCAATGCGTTGGTCTTTTTCGATCAACTCTTCAAAAAACCAGGACAGGTCTTTTCCGGTGGCATTTTCAAAGAAATTTCTGAAATCATCCGGATGATGATGTCTAAACCGGTACTCTTGGAAGTAAGCTTGCATGATTTTATCAAAGCGATCTTGTCCCAAATACTGACTGAGGTAGTCAAAAGCCATTGCACCTTTGGCATAGAGCATTGCCCCGTAATTTAAGCTGCTGAATTCCTCTGAATGCAATCCTACGGGCTGACTTTCATTGCGCCTTGCTGAAAAAAGATAAAACAAATTGTTTTGATAATTGTGCTCAAAATCTCTCAGTCCAAAAAAATCAGCCAATTTGGGAAATTCATTTACCAGCTTCCAGTCGGGATGCTGTTCCAGGATATAGCGTTTTTCATAATAGCTGTTGATGCTCTCGTCCAACCAGGGAGCTGCCCTTTCATTATTCGCCAACATTCCGTAAAACCAATTGTGCCCAATTTCATGCACCAACACCGTTTCCAGTGCATTTAAACTGCCCACTTCACCAATGACTGTGATTCCGGGATATTCCATTCCACTGCCCGCACCAAGTGCCCCACTTACTGCACTAAATTCAGGATATGCATAAGTGCCAACTTTATCATTGTAAAAATGCAAACCCTGTTCACAAAAATCCAGGGCTTTATGCCAAAGTTTGCGTTCTTCGGGCAAATAAAAGCTTTGAATCAATACAGAATCCTCACGTCCTTTTAATTTAATTTTTCGTTGTGCTGTCAAATACCTTTTATCGGCAAACCAGGCAAAATCATGGGCATTTTTCAATTCGTAGTTTAATGTTTTATTAGTGCTGTCTGATTTGGGCACTTCGCGATGCCACTCATCAGTATTTGAAAGGTTGGACGACCATTGGCCTCTTTTTTCCAGCCAGTCTCTCTCACTTTCAGTAGTCAATTGGCCGGAGGCTGCTACCACATAATTGGCCGGAAGTGTAATACGGACATTGTAATCGGCAAATTCAGAAAAAAATTCTCCCTGATCGAGATAGGACATTGGATGCCAGCCTTCTTCATCATAAACTGCAGGTTTTGGATACCATTGGGTAATTTGATATTGCTGATTCTTATGGCCCATTCTTGAAAAAGGAGCGGGGATTTTCACCTTAAATGGTGTTCCGACTATTACTTTTTCACCGGGAAGCAATTCCTGCTGAAGCTGCACAATAGCCAATTCCATATTGCTGCTATCAATATGCCATTCAGCAGCTTTGTTATCCACAATAAAATTCAATTGATTGATATACCCTCTTTCAGATTCATCTGCATAGTGAAAATCCGTTTGCTGCAATTTGATCTGTTGCTTTGCAAAAGGAGTATAACGATCTTTGTAGGCGTTGGGCCAAAGATGGATTAATAGCTCGTGAAGCGTATCGGGTGAATTGTTGTGGTATTCCATTTGAACAAAACCACTCAATGTACTATTGTTATCATTTAAGCGCACATCAATATCATACACAATATGCTGTTGCCAGAAAGCAGGTTTAGCGATAGCAACAACAGTTAAGAAGAAGAGAAAAATTACCGGGAAAGCCTTTTTAAACAACATTTTTACTGTTTTCCACTACAAAGTGTTATTAACTAATTTCCCTAAAATTAAAATTGATTTTGTTCTTTTCTTAAATTACTTTTGAAATCAGATTTAAGCAAGCCTATGTTTGAAAGAAATTTTGATGAAAAGCATTATAAAGCGCTCACCAGACTGGTGAAAAATTACGAAAATAATGCTTCTGGACTATTTGACGAGGATTCATTGGAGCAAATCATAGATTTTTACGAGGACAACAATGAATTAGAGAAAGCCCTCAATGCTGCGGATGATGCAATCAATCAGCATCCATTTTCTTCTGTTTTTATGGTTAAAAAGGCTCAGATATTTTTCGATCTGAAGCAGTTTGACCAAGCACTTGATCTTTTAGACAAAGCACTGGTGCTCGATTCGCATGATATTCAAATCTATTTGCTACAGTCAGATATCCAGGTTTGGCTCGGGCATTTTCAAAAAGCAGTTGATACCATTCTCGATGCCATTGAAGTTATAGATGAGAGAGAAGAATTGCCCGATTTGTATCTTGAGCTGGCAGATATTTACGAGGAATGGGAAAAATACGATAAAGTTTTTGAAGCATTGACCGCAACGCTGCATCATGATCCTGAAAATGATGAAGCACTCAACCGCCTTTGGTTTTGTGTAGAGCTTTCAGAATGTTTTAATGAAAGTATCACTTTTCACAAAGCTTTTATAGATGAAAATCCTTACAGTTACCTGGGCTGGTTCAATCTAGCCCATGCATATGTGGGCATTGGAGTGCATGAAGAGGCCATAGATGCTTTTGAATTTGTAATGGCGATTAATGAAAATTATGAATACGCCTATAAAGATTGCGCAGATGTTCTGATGCTTACGGGCAATTATAATAAAGCTATAGAATACTACTCAGAAGCGCTTAAACGCTCTAAACCCTATAAAGAACTGTATATTAAGCTTGGAGAGTGTTTTGAAATAAAAGAAGATTATCAGAAAGCGCGTTTTTATTATCGCAAAGCATCTAATATTGATCCTTATTTCGATTCTGCCTATAATAAACTGGCACACACTTATCTTTTAGAAGGACGTCCTCAGATTGCTATTCCGCTGTTTGAGAAATCCTGTGAACTGCTCCCTAATAGTGCTATTTACCTTACTGATTTGGCCGAGGCATATAAAGAGGCCGAAGCTTTTGAGCAGGCAGACAAATATTTTGAAAAAGCACTGATTGCTGAGGAACAGGTTTCAGAAGAAATCTGGGTTAAATGGGCCATGTCAAAGATTGCTGCCGGAGATTTCAGCGATGCGCTCGCTATTATTGAAGATGGTGAAAGTCGTTTTCCTGATACACCCGAAGAGCTGAATGTAGCCAAATTTGTTGCCCTTTATATCAATGGAAAAAAACTGGCAGCTTTTGCGCTTATAGAAGATTTGCTGGAAAGCAACAAAATGACCATTTCGATGGCAATAGCACTTTATCCACCACTGCTTGATGATGTGAAAATTATTGATTTGCTTGATGAATATGATGTTGAGCTTTAATTTCCTTTTATTAAATTAAGTGTTCCGCCTAGGAAAGCGCAAAAGGAAACTTTCCTGTAATCCCTTGTTTTCTTTCTTATTTTTGCCCAATGAAAAAAATTGTTGGATTGTTTTTCAGGGGCATGGCCATGGGTGCTGCTGATGTTGTTCCAGGAGTATCAGGAGGAACCATTGCTTTCATTACCGGTATTTACGAGGAGCTTTTGCGCTCCATTAAATCAGTGGATCTAGAAGCCCTTAAATTGCTTTTTAAATCCGGCCCAAAGGCTTTTTGGGAAAAGATCAACGGTACATTTTTACTGGCACTTTTTACCGGTATTATTTTCAGTGTGATTTCACTTGCCAAAGGCATTACGTATTTGCTCAATGAGCATCCTGTATTGATCTGGTCCTTTTTCTTTGGGCTGATCATTGCTTCTGCCATTTATATTGGAAAGGATATTCCAAAGTGGAACATTAGGAATGTGTTTGCTTTGCTTGTAGCTGCATTAGTTGCCTTCTATATTACGCTGGCCACGCCTACTCAGGGGCCCGAGGCACTTTGGTTTATTTTTCTTTCGGGCTTTATTGCCATTTGCGCCATGATTTTGCCCGGAATTTCCGGCAGCTTTATATTACTGTTATTGGGTTCTTACCCTATTGTGCTGGGCACTGTTAGCGATACATTGAGCGCGATTAAAGCCAGTGACTGGGATTTGATCGTTTCAGGAATGACTCTCATTTTGATTTTTATCCTGGGCTGTGTAATTGGTCTAATGAGCTTTGCCCGATTGCTTAGCTGGCTCTTTGCTGCACATAAAAATTTGACTTTGGCCATACTCACCGGTTTTATGATCGGTTCCCTAAATAAAGTATGGCCATGGAAAGAAACATTAGAATTCAGAGTCAATAGTAAAGGAGAGGAAGTGCCTTTTTTGGAGCAGAATATCTTACCCGCTGCCTATGAGCAAATGTACAATACACCTTCGCAATTGCTTCCTGCTATTGTACTGATGGTATTTGGCTTTGGCATTGTGTTTTTGATTGAAGGAGTGGCTAAGAAGATAGAAGATAAATAAACTTCTTGCTTAATTACCAAAAGCATTATCAAGTTACTTCTTAGTAAGTTACTCTTTAGTAAGTTACTCTTTGGTAAGTTGTTTTTAATTGCTATATTAGAGGCGTGGAAGAAAACTCACCTTTTAAGTTTGGCAATATCGCCCGCAGATTTGCTTTTGTAAACCGTGAAGAGGAAATTGAACGCCTTTTGCTGAGTTTTAGAAGCAGTATTAGCGTTACGCTTATATCTCCCAGAAGGTGGGGCAAAAGTTCTTTGGTGGCTAAGGCGGGGGAAAAACTAAAAAAAGAAGACAAAAATTTTAAGGTAGTGTATATTGACCTTTTTGGTATAAGTAGCAGAGAGGAGTTTTATGGAAAATTTGCCTCTGAGGTAATAAAATCCACTGAAAACAATATAGAAGGTTGGATGCGTACGGTTAAGGATTTTCTGGGTAAAATTTCCCCGAAAATATCCTTTAGCCCAAACCAAATGGACGATTTCAGTATAGGATTTGATTGGAGCGAAAAAATAAACCCAGATGATATTTTAAGTCTGCCCGAAAAAATAGCAGTACAAAAAAAGATCAAAATCCTTGTATGCATTGATGAATTTCAAAACATAAGCGAGTTTGATGATCACAAAAATTTTCAAAAAAAACTTAGGGCAAACTGGCAACAATTTGAAAAAACCAGCTTTTGCCTTTATGGCAGCAAGAGGAATTTGATGTCAGAATTTTTCAATAAACAATCCATGCCGTTTTATAGGTTTGGTGAATTGATGTTTTTGGAAAAAATAGAGGAAAAGCATTGGTTGAAATTTATTGTTTCTGCATTTAAGAAAACAGGAAAGAAGATTGGCAAAGAAAAGGCTATGGAAATTGCCAGGTTAATGGAAAACCATCCCTATTACGTACAGCAGCTTTCCCATAATATTTGGGTGATTACTGCAAAGGAGGTAGATGACAGGGAATTTGAAAAAGGATTGGAAAACATGCTGTACCACAATGCCATACTGTACCAGAGAATTGTAGAGGATTTGTCTGCCGTTCAGATTCAGCTTTTGAAGGCCATTTGTAAAAATGAAAAGCATTTGTATTCTAAAGACACTATTAAAAACTACAACTTAGGAACCTCCGCAAATGTAAACAAAGCCAAAAAGGCATTAGAGGACAAACAGGTAATTGATACATTTACGGGAGAAATAGAGTTGGACGATCCTGCTTTTGCGCTGTGGTTTAAAAGATTTTTTATGAAAATGAAATTGCCCTACAATATTTAGCCAGGCTGCAAAATTTGCAAAATGTTTAAAGGGATACAGCAAAAATTATGACCAAGCAAAAAGATACCTATGGCCTAATCGGCAAAAAGCTTTCCCATTCTTTTTCACAATCTTTTTTTTTGAAAAAATTTAAAGGTGAAAATAGAGCTGCCAGATATCTGAATTTTGAATTGGAAACCATAGCAGAATTTGAAAAACTGATTTCAAACAATCCTGGGCTAAAAGGCCTAAATGTTACCATTCCCTATAAAGAGGCGATTATTCCCTATTTAAACCATGTCAGTTCTGCTGCGAAGGAAATAGGGGCAGTCAATACAATTCAGTTTAAATTCGGTCAATTGATCGGACACAATACAGATGTTATTGGTTTTGAAAAATCAATCAAACCTTTACTGGATGATAAACACCAAAAAGCATTGGTATTGGGAACGGGAGGTGCTGCCAGGGCAGTAGCCTATGTTTTGGGAAAATTGAAAATTGACTATCAATTTGTTTCACGAAAGGCTTCAAAGAATGCCATTTTCTATGGGGATTTGACAAAGGAATCGATTTTAGAACACAAATTAATCATCAATTCTACGCCATTGGGAATGTTACCAAATGTGGATGAAGCACCCAAAATACCTTACGAGGCTATTGGAACAGAACATTTGCTTTATGATTTGATTTACAATCCGGCAGAAACACTTTTTTTAAAAAAAGGTCAAGCACAAGGTGCACAAATAAAAAACGGACTGGAGATGCTTGAACTGCAGGCACTGGCAGCCTGGAGTATTTGGAATAAATAAAAAAGGAAATGCCACAGAGACATTTCCTTTTATAATTGTTGAGTTTGTGTTATTGCTTATTCATCAATGGCATCATCAACCAAAATTCGGCCACAGTTTTCGCAAACAATAATCTTTTTGCGCTGGCGAATTTCCATTTGTTTCTGAGGAGGTATTTTACTGAAACAGCCGCCACAAGAATCGCGTTCTACTTTCACTACAGCCATTCCGTTTTTGTAATTATCACGGATGCGAGCGTAAGCGGTTGACAGACGATCTTCAATTGCTTTTTTTGCCTTATCAGATTTTTTCTGCAGCGATTTCTCTTCTTTTTCAGTCTCTTTGGTGATTTTCTCCAGCTCTTTTTTCTTGACTTCTAAATCTTTTTTCTTATCCTCCAAACGGGCAAGGGATTCTTCTTTAAATTCCGATTTAGAATCAATAGCACTTTGTGCTTCCCTGATCTTTTTTTCGCTCAATTGCATTTCCAGGGTCTGCATTTCTACTTCTTTGCTCAAAGCATCAAATTCACGACTGTTTTTCACATTGTCCTGATGCTCTTTGTAGCGGGCAATTAGTTTTTCAGAATCCTTAATTGCATTTTTTCGCACTGCAATTTCTTCTTCAAGGCTGGCGATTTCGCTTTCTATTTTTGAATATCGCGTTTCCAATCCAGCAATTTCATCTTCAAGATCATTGACCTCAATGGGCAACTCTCCCCTCAGTGTATTGATCTCATCAATCTGGCAATCTATTGTCTGCAACTCGTGCAGAGCCTTAAGTTTTTCTTCTACAGAAGCTTCTTTTACAGCAACCATTAGTAATAATATTTTATTGGGTTAGTATTTACTTCGCTTAAATGAAGTGCAAAGTTACTAAATTTTTCACCTAATATCTCAATGAGTAATTGCGGGGTAAATTGCTCACTTTCATAGTGTCCGATGTCGGCAATCAGGATTTTCCCGTCAGCATCAAAAAACTGGTGGTATTTGAAATCTCCTGTGATAAAAACATCGGCATTTTTTCCAACAGCATGATTCAGAAGAAAAGAACCCGCACCGCCACACAGGGCAATTTTCTTAACAGATGCCTTTACAGGTTCTGTGTGACGAATAACTTTGCAGTTCATTTTCTTTTTTAATTGTTTTAAGAATAATTCTACCGGGATGGCTTCAGGCAGATCACCTATCATTCCGGCTCCGAGAGAAGCATCGCTGTTTTCCAGCACAATAATATCATAGGCCACTTCCTCGTATGGATGTGTATTTATTAAAGCATTTATCACCTTGGACTTAACTGCTGCGGGGAAAATCATTTCCAATTTGATCTCATCCACTTTTTCCAGTTGGTTTTTCGTGCCAATTGTGGGATTGGTCGTTTCATCTCCTTTGAAAGTGCCAAACCCCTTTACATTATAACTGCATTCACTATAATGGCCTATAACACCCGCTCCTGCTTCTGATAGTGCCTGCCGTACTTCTTCCACTGCTTCTTCCGGGCAAAAGGTGATTAATTTTTTCAGTGGATTTTTCATTGGCGACAATATCCTTGTGTTTTTCAATCCGAGTTTATTGCAAATCATGGCGTTTACTCCACTGGCGACATTGTCCAGATTGGTATGTATGGCATAAATGGCAATATCATTTTTGATGGCCTTTATGATTACTCGTTCAATATAATTGGATCCGGTAAGTTTTTTAAGCCCCACAAAAACAATAGGGTGATGGGCGATGACCAAATTGCATTTTTTAGCAATGGCTTCATCAATGACGGTCTCTATAGCATCCAGGCATAAAACTGCACCTTTAAATTCCCAATCTTTATTCCCGGTAATCAGCCCTGCATTGTCATAGCTTTCCTGGTATGTAGGCGGAGCAAATGTTTCTAAAGTTTTGATGATATCTTTGAGTTTCATATGCAGATCTGATTTTAAAATTATTCTAACGAATGTAATGAATTCAGCAATTTTGCATAAAAATAAAAGATGGGAAATTTTGGCAAAGGACTCTTGTGGACATTTATAGCTTACTTGCTGGCTGTATTAGCTGCATGGTGGAGCATCGAAAATATTGATGCCGGAAATATTTATCTCAATATTTTTATAGCCGATGCCATTGGCACCATTGTGATTTTTCTCTTTTCTTTTTTCTTCAAAAACTCCAGTTTTTACGATCCATACTGGAGCGTGGCGCCAATTTTTATAATGGCCTGGCTGATACATATTGCGCCCGAATCCATTCCGCAGGTGCGGCAAATGTTAGTGGCATTGTTGGTTTTTGTGTGGGGTGCTCGACTGACCTATAATTTTTATCGCGGCTGGCCGGGTATTCACAAACAGGATTGGCGCTATGATGATTTGCAGGAGAAAAACGGAAAATGGTATTGGCCGGTGAGTTTTTCAGGCATTCATTTTTTTCCTACCATTTTGGTTTTTCTGGGCTGCTTGTCGCTTTTTCCAGCACTGTGTTTTGGAGAAAATGCTACCAATGTATTCGATTGGATAGGTACTTTCGTAGGCTTTTCAGCCATTGCCATTGAAACCATCAGCGATCAGCAATTGCACGATTATGTAAAGTCAAAACCGGATAAATCAAAGGTATTTAAATCGGGATTGTGGCAATATTCCAGACATCCCAATTATTTTGGTGAAATCCTTTTTTGGTGGGCCTTGTACGTTTTTGTCCTTGCAGCAGGTTTGGAATATTGGTGGTGCTTTATCGGGCCACTGTCCATTACACTGCTCTTTAAATTCATCAGTATTCCAATGATGGACGAGCGCATGGTAAAACGCAGGCCTGCCTACAGAGCGCATATGGAGAAAGTGAATGCGCTTTTCCCGTGGAAACCGAAGTTAATTAATCCCTAATTTTGCCCACATGCTTAAATCCAAAGTAGATTACTCAAATTTCCGAAAAGCTCTATTATGCTTGTTCAGCTTTTTGATTTTTATATCATGCAACTCACAACCCACAACATACAGCGAAAGAGCAATAAGCCACGACATGTGGAATACGCTTTTGGAAAAGTATGTAAGTAAGGAGGGAGAAGTAGATTACCTTGCTTTTAAAAAAGATACCGCACTTTTTTACCGCTATCTGGACTTGCTTAGCAACAATGCCCCTGATCCAGAAAAATGGACACGTGAAGAGCAACTTGCCTTTTGGATCAATGCCTATAATGCATTTACCGTAAAATTGATTATTGATCATTATCCGCTGCAAAGTATCAAGGACATTACCGCTTTGAATATACCCAAAATCAGCAGTCCATGGACTATGAATTTTTTTGAGATAGGTGGGAAGTCTTTTAACCTGGATAAAATAGAGCATGAAATCCTGCGCAAGGAATTTGATGAACCGCGCATACATTTTGCTGTGAATTGTGCCGCTGTTTCCTGTCCTAAATTGCTGAATGAATCCTATAAAGCAGATAAGCTAGATGAACAGCTCGAAAAGCAGGCAAGCTATTTTCTGAATAATTCCGGAAAAAACAAGCTGAACAAAAACAAAGTATCCCTGTCGAAAATATTTTCCTGGTACAAGGCTGATTTCACCAGTAAAGGCACTTTAATTGATTTTCTAAACCGTTATGCTAAAATGAAAATCAATGCGAATGCTGAAATTGAATACCTGGAATATGATTGGGGGTTGAATGAGTAATCAATACTTTCTGCCTTTCCACCTATATTTGGAAAATTGTGAAGCCGCGCCCACACAAACCGTGTAAAGCATGTGCGGTATTTGGAAAATAGGGGAGAAGCGCATCAGTGTTTTGCGCCCGAAAAAGCTGCAACCGCTGTTGAGAATAAGTGCATCAGATAGAAATTTGATGGTGAAGCCCAACAAAAACACCTTTAAGACTGCATAATCAAATATTCCCCAAATCAAGGTTCCCAGCAGGATTAGGTTGAAAAAAAATACTAAAGCCATAATTGCCGTAATCCACCACTTGCCAAACTTTGCCGATTTGGAGGCCCAGCGCAATCTTTGTTGCCAAAAACTTGAAAAATCTTTTGCAGATACAGTGCTGACAATTGCATTGGCGTTTTTCAGAAAGAACACTTTGTCAGGAAATTTTTCTTGAAGTGCAAACAAAGTAAAAACATCATCACCGCTGGCCAATCCGTTTTTTTGTTTTTGCAGGCTGTGTTCCAAATAGGCTTTGCGCTCAAATGCGAGATTGGCGCCATTGCACATCACCGGTTTGCCCAATGCAAAGCTGCCTCCGGTAAGTACTTGAAGACCAATAAAATCAAGGCTTTGGAATAATTGAAATACTTTTAGATTTCGTTCAAAAACTACAGGGCCAGCAATTAATTTAGCATTGTCTTTTTCAAATTTATTGATAATAGTACGCAGCCAAAGCTCAGGAAGTCGGCAATCGGCATCAGTAGTGACAATCAATTCGGCATCAGAAGTCTGAATGCCTTTTTGCAAGGCTACTTTTTTTCCGCTTTCATCATCATTGAGTGACAATAAACGAATATTATTTGTTTCCACGGATTTGATCAGTTCGCTGCCATTGTCTTGCGAATGATCATCAACCAGGATGATTTCGAATAATTTCTCTGGATATTTTTGAGCTGAGATATCCTTTAGTAACGCGGGTAGATTTTCCGCTTCATTCCTGAAAGCAATAACAATGCTGACTTTAGTTTGCGGAACAAAACTTTTGCGCACCCAATCCGGGGCAAGGGTTTTCCAGCCCAGGAAGATAAACACACACAACAGTGCATAAACAATTGCAAATGCCAGCATCAAATAGATCATTGCTCAGCTAAAATATGTTGAATTATCGGATTTAGCGATTCATCGACTATAAAATGCCCGCCATCTGCCCAATTTAAAGTGGAGCCAGGGATTAGCTTATTGAGTTGTTTGGCCAGTTTTGGAGACAAGATTTTATCCCTGCGCCCAAATAGAATATGTGTTTTGATCTTGTGGTTTTCGATGAATTCAATGACTTCATCCAATGGCTGCCAAAAATACAACATGCTTTTCCAGGTCATAAAAGAGCGTTTTCTGCGTCTTTCACTGGCAAGATAATAATGCATAAACTCAATCTGTTGGGTATTGAGCAGTCCGATTTTTTTAAAAAGGGGTAAAATTTTGAGCAAAGGTTTGGCATTGTATAGCATTGCCCGGACAATTTTCTTTATGCGGGGCTTGTTCAGTGCGGGGTGGTTGATTTTATTGAGTTTAACGCCATCCATGGCAATAAGAAAAATTCGTTCGATGGGTGTTTGGATTTTAGTCAAGCCGTGCAAGACCATTTTTCCACCCATGCTAAAGCCCATCAGACTGATGGACTCCAGCCCTTGCTCCTTTGCAAAATCATCGACCATCTTTGCCCAATCGGCATCCGTGCAGGCACTTTTGCTGTTCCATTCCGTTTTTCCATGTGCAATAAAATCAAAAGCGTAAATGGTATAAGTCGATTCAAGGGCAGGCAGCAGTGGTTCAAACATTTTGCCGGTCTGGCCATAGCCGTGAAAGGCCAAAAGTCCCTTGCTGCCATAACCGAATTTATAATAATGCCAGCTGTTGAAATTTTGGTGGAAGAAATGCTCTGACATATGAAATAAAAAAACGGGTGTGAATCACTTCGCCTCGGGCGGCAACATTTGTTTGATCATTTCCTCTACTTGTTTTGGATCCTGGTTTTGCAACATCATGGATACATCGATAATTTGCACATTAGAGCCAATTGAAAACTGCTCTGAATTAAGGCTCATTTTTTCAAATTTCATATCGAAATCCTGGGTGCTGTCGTCTTTTTTGCTTTTCAGACTTCCGCTCAATGGGAGTCCTGTTACACTTTTTATATCTAAAACACTGTACAAGCCAGAAAAATCATAGGGAGGATTTTCACTAACCCAAATATGGCCTGACCATGCCTCATCATCTACCAAATACTTTCTGCATTGTTGTCCGTTGATATTTTTTGTTTCACTTGTTTTCTTCATAGTCTGCTCATCATCCATTCTTTCAATAGTTGACATATCGAAAGGAGCAGAGCTGCCCATAAAAGTTTTCAAACCTCCTGCACTTTCCAGGTATTTAAGGTTAAGTTTTATAGCCATTTTATTGCCCTGATTCTCGGTAAGTATATGCATATCACCGCTTTTCGAATTTATTACGACCTTCATTTTTTCATCGGCCTGAAACAGCAGTTTATCTCCCTGAATTAAAAGGGGAAAGGAATATTCACCGGCATTTTTACCGGTAGTTTTTCCGCTAAGGGTTAGTTTTCCTTCAAATGTTTCTGCTGCTATGCTTGGAAAAGCAAAATAGAAGATTGTCAAGATTAAAATAAAGTAGGTTTTCATGGGGTGGTTTTTATTTTTAGCTAATAAAAAAATTCAGGAATTCTATTTCCAAATATAATGCCAGCAATAATTAAAGCTGCAATTGCTGCCAGTAAAACTGCACCTGCCGCTATATCCTTTGCCTTACCCACTAATGGGTTTTGATCCGGGTGAAAAGCATCTGCCAATGTTTCCAATGCAGAATTGATCATTTCTAAGCTTATTACCAATGTACAAATTAAAACGATAATCAGCCATTCTGTTTTACTGATACTAAAATGCCAACCCACTACAACAACGACAATTACAGCCAAGACATGTCCCCGCATATTTTGTTGACTCAGCGCAGCATAAATGCCTTTTGAAGCATAGCCAAAACTTTTTATTAATTTGCTGATATTCACTGTTTAAATATAAAGTGATGATTTTCATTCGTCAAATCATGCAATCGCTATTCAAATGCATAAAGCGGGTTTAAATACCTGCTCAAAATACATGGTTTTTAAAAGTTGTACGAATCAAATGCTAAAAATTTGAGCTCTTAAATACTTATCGAACTCAGGTTAAAGCTTCAAACGCACTATATTTTCAAATATTCGTCAAATTTGTGAATGTCCTCTGTTTTGCCAAACACAAATAAAACATCATCCTGTTTTACTTTTTCATCCGGTTCGGGTTGCGGAATATAGTCATTACCCCGCTTAATGGCTAAAACTGTAATTCCAAAATTTCTGCGCAAATTTGATTCAATAAAGGATTTGCCTACAATCTTGTTGTTCTCTTGCTCTACCCTTAAACTGGCAATATCAATTTTTGGAATATCAAAAAACAGGCTTTCGGGTGTGGCCTTGCTTTGATCCTGATTGATCAGCAGGTCGTAGTTCTGTGAGCGGATGTGATCTACAAAAGCCCGGACTTTATGCTCGGTAACCAGGTATTTTTTCAGCACTCTTGAGAAAATCTCTATGGAAGTTTCAAATTCTTCGGGGATTACTTCATTCGCACCGAGTCGTGTCAATTCTTCCATTTCCTTGATGTAGCGCGTTCGGACAATGATATAAATACTTTTGCTCAAAAGCCGCAATTGACCCACAACTGCTTTTGTGGCCTCCGGGTCTGAAATAGCCACTACGGCAACCCGTGCTTCATGCGCATGAACATGATGTAAAATAGCATGTTGGCGAGCATCCCCATAAACGATAGGCTCCCCTTTTATTTTCATTTCCTGAGTAGTTTCAGGATTGAGCTCAATGATCACATAGGGAATATTTGCACTGTTTGCAGCACGAGATAGATTTTTTCCATTCAAACCATAGCCGATAATAATCAAGTGATCTTTTAATGTTTCTGGTTCAAATTCTTCAGAAGCTTTTATTTTATCACTATTGCCTAATTTTTGGCCGATTTTTGAGGTTAAAGGCGCGCGCAAAAACCATGCTGCCAGTTCGGATGATTTATTGTAAACAAAGGGCGTTATGGCCATTGACAAAATAGAAGTGGCCAAAAAATATTGGTACAGGTCATCGGTAATCAAATTATATTTTAAACCAGTTGTAGAAAGCAAAAAGGCAAATTCACCGACCTGAAACAGGGTAAATGCAGATATCAGAATGGTCTTGGCATCGTAGCGCAAAACAAAGGCTGCCAGGCCTACAATGATAGATTTAAGTAGTATTACAGCCAATGTTAGCAGGACAATCCAGTGGATGTTTTCGAGAAAAAATCCAATATTCAGCAACATGCCTATCGATACAAAAAAGAAGCTGATAAATATTTCACGGAAAGGCAAAATATTGGCTGTGGCCTGATGGCTGTAATCCGATTCGGAAATAACCAGCCCGGCAAAAAATGCACCAAGTGCCAGTGACAATCCGGCAACTGAAGTGAGCCAGGCTGTGGCAAAACAAAGTACGATTATAGTGAGAATAAACAATTCCTGGCTGCGGGTTTTTACTACCATTTCCAGGGTTTTAGGAACCACATATCGCGCCATTAAAACCACAATTGCGATAACCACAATTACTTTTACAGCCATCATTATTAACTCCATTGCAACATTGCCCGATTGGTCTGTGAGCATTGGGGCCACCAGCATCATAGGCACTACAATTACATCCTGAAAGATCAGAATACCAATTGCAATCCGTCCATTTGGTGTAGTGAGCTCTCCTTTGCTTTGCAGGAGTTTCAAAACAATGGCGGTACTACTAAGCGAAAGCAAAAAGCCGAGGAACAAAGCTTCGTTCCAGGAAAGGCCCAATGCAGAAGCTATTCCAAATACGGCTGCTATAGTACCAAATACCTGCACAAAGCCACCGAGCAGCACCGTTTTTTTTATGGCCATAAGGCCTTTGAGCGAGAACTCAATACCAATAACAAAAAGCAGGAAAATCACGCCAATTTCAGAAAGCATTTCTACTTCATGTGATGCTTTTACAAGGCTCAGACCATATGGACCGGCTACCATTCCAGCCAATAAAAGCCCCAAAATAGAAGGTAGTTTAAGACGCTGAAATATTAATATCAGCAATACTGACAGCGACAGTATAATTACAATTTCTTTGAGTATAGGTATTTCCATATTTTGCTAAAATACAAAACTTGGGCTTTGAATGTTCAGAGTATTTTATTGAGGTGCATTCACAACATGACTCCAATCCATAATATGGGTATATATACAAGCCATTTAAGCTTAACGGAAGATGCTATTTTTATTAAAAAAGTAGAATGTATTCTACAAATTACCATAAAATATGTAGAGTACGATCTACAAATTTCATGTTTTGGGCTATCTGCATTAGCACTATTTATCCACCGGCTTATCGTCTTTCCATTGGCCTTCGTAGCGGATGTTCCCGTTTTTGTCAAAGAGTTTTCCAAAGCCATTTCTACGGTCGTCTTCCCAAGCACCTTCGTAGCGCTCACCGCTGGGCCAGTGATAAGTGCCTTCGCCATCCCGTTTTCCCTTTTTGTACTCGCCTTCGTATTTCTCACCATCGGCCCATTCAAAGGTACCTTGTCCATGCCTTAAATTGTCTTCCCAATCTCCGCGATAGATGCTTCCCGTGGTCCATATTCCCACACCGCCACCATTGGCTTTTCCATTGCTTACCTCGCCCAAATAGTTAACGGTAGTTCCCTTGATGCTTTGAAAGGTCAAAACCTGAATTTTTTCCTTGCGGTTCAGTGCTTTTTCCTTTTGCTTGAGTGATGCTTTTGCGCTTGAAAGTGCAGATTTAAAAGAATCCGTTTTGCTATTGTATTGGTTTTTGAGTTTTTCCAAGTCTGCTTCCAGGGAGTTGATCCGCTCATTTTTTACACGCAGCACCGATTGTGGAATCGTATTCTCGGAATTGGCATCCATTTCCTTGGCAATGGAAATATTCTTTTTGGATTTTTCTATTCTGCTTTCCAATTTTTGAGATAATTCATTGCTTGATACATCTGCTAACAAATCTTGGTATTCTTTCTGGGCGGACTCATAGTTTTCTTCCAATATCAATTTCCCATCAATGGCAATTATTTTGGCCAGAATATCTTTCTCCGATTCAATGGCGCTGACATCGGATTTCAATTCCTTCAACTCTTTTTTGTGTTTCTTTCCATTAAAAAATGCCCAAAAAAACAGGGCGAGCAATAGCAGCAACAAGCCTATAAAAATTATTGCTGAGGAAAATCTGTAATTATTGAGAGACATATATTATTAGTGATTAAAAGTATTGTGCAATTAGAAAGCTAAAATAGCATCGAAATAGCTTAGTCCATAATATTGATCTCCGGTATTTTTTCCTTGAACTTTCTAAAATCCAAGGAAATATAGACATTTGCTCTAATTATCCATCTTGCCCTATATTCATAGCCGGCATCAAGGGTTTGACCAGTTGTGTACATTATCCCAAGGGAATAGGCCAGTTTTGGGCTGGCAATATAGCCAACATGAGGGAACAAGCGTAAATCCTCAAGCGGACTATCAACAACGGTTTTTCCGCTCTGCATAATCAACTCGACATCTGGGCTGAAATAAAATGTTCCTGGTATCAACTTAGGATTGTTGATGGGGATTTTCATATAAAACTTATAGCGAAACCTATTTCTAAATGTAAAATCCGCCCCAATCTTGTTAGACCTGTTCCAGCGGTGCTCTATCCTAATCCGGTGATAAATCCTAAAACGATTAATGGCAGGCATGGCAAAAACAAACTCATACCAAATTCTCGGTTCTAATACTAAGGTCCTTAGATTTTCATTTCCCGGTTCTGGTGTAAAATTCAAGCGCAGCACACCACCTACTGTAGTACTTAGGTTTGAATTGAATAAATATTTTATACCGTGCCTATTGTAAATTTGGCCATCCCTACCCAAAAAAGGAATATTGTTGTGCTCTTGCCTTCTGTAGTGCAATTCACCTGCCCAAAAGAGTTTTTTAGACAATCTAAAATTGGCATAAGAACCCAGCCAAAGTGCAGTACTGGCCTTTTGGGTTTGCGACCTATCAGGCCTTTGCGCATTTATTTCTTGGCAAAAGCCCAATAATATCAAAAGCAATGCCGTATATGTGAATTTATATTTGGGCATACTTTTAATCCTTCCTGTTTTTAATGGATAAAATCTGCATTATTTCTTCTATCGAACCTGTTCTTCTTAGCTGTCTTTCTATGGTTTTTGTGTCTTGCTCCCTCAGCTCCAGCATTCTGTCATGCAACAAATCAAAAAACTCTATTTTTTCGTTGATTTTCGCACAATTGATCGAAGCTGAAAGTTCTTCCAAAAAATAGGGAAACAGATCATTCTCAAAAGCTTTGTACAGCCTTTCCTTCATCCGCTCTTCCATATCCGTATATGTGTATGGATTCCATACTACACGGGTATAGGCTTCATCCAGGGCCTCTAGTTTAGAGGGAAATTGCTCTATCGAGAAATAGCTTGATATCATTTGGCTAAAACAATCGGTAATATCTGAAATGGTGTCGATTTTCTGTTCCAATTCTAAGCTGGCATAGGTCTCAAATTCTTTTTGAACATATGCTTTCACTTTGCCAGCAATTAATTTGTGATAAATATTGAAACTTTCATCCGTTTCTGTTTTTCCATACAAATCCAAAAGGCTGTCTTTCTTTTCTACCAAGTATTGTTCCTTTTCAGAAAGCAAACTTTCCTTTTTGTATTTGCCTAAAATCTTGGCTGTTTCCTTATCAATTTCTACCAGATCCTTTCTTATGAATTTTAAATGGCCGACCAAGGCATTAGGTGCGTTGTTTTCCTTTTTTAAGTCCTCTGGAAAATCATGGTTTTTTGAGTTGCTCTTGTTCTTGAACAAATAGCTCACTTCATCTGGGTATTTTATTTCTGGAGCTAATTCGCTTAAAATTTCATCGCGATTGATGTACTCAAATTCGGGTCGTGAAATTTGCTTTACAAAAGGATGGATTTTATCAATTTGCGCAGCGTATATCCGCATGATTTCAAAATAAAAAGCTATTTCCTCATAGGAGTTTTTACTCACATCTATTTGTGCATCTTCAAAATAGCTATCAAGCATATCCCTGGTGCTTTCTAGTAGATGTGCCAAGTCTTTCAGCGTGCTTTTTTCTTTTGCGCTAAATGGAAATTTCCTGATTTTTAGCCTTGCATTTTGAAGCGCTTCGCTACCCGAAAGCATTTCCCATATTTTCAAATCCCCATGATCTGAAAATGCAAACAGCGCATCTTTCAAAAACCCATTGGCATTTTCTATATAAGTCAGCGCTTTTTCAGATTCCAATACTTTACTGTCTGAATTTTTTACTCCAAAATTGGTGTGGTATATAATTTGAAAATACGTGGCGCTCACCTGAAGTTCTTCCCATTTTTCATTGGAATTTCCCAAGGAAGTATCTAGCCCCACATGCTCCATGGGCAGGGTGTCTTTGTCCAATATAAAATAATGCTTTGTGAAAACCCCATGCTCGTAAACCCTGTGTTCTGCTAAATCATTGCTGTGTGAAAATACCCATGTTCCGTCCACCAGGCCTTTGTCGTCTATTTGACCGATAATGCGCATTGAGTCATTAAAAGCATTGAAATTGCCAGAAATGGCTCCTGCCTTAAAATTCGTTTGGGCAAAAAACAAAGTATCCGCTGGCTGGGAGTCTATTATTTTCTGAAGCAGAAATTGCCATTTGCCCTCCGCTTTCCCATCTTTAAATTGCCCACTTACAAAATATTCCCTGCCATTGGTTTTGTAAACCACATTATATCCATCAAAAGTTGATTGGGCATCTGTCTTTAAAAGTTTAGAGCTGTAAGTCCATTGGCCATTTTTCATTCCCTTGCTATATTGGCCAGAAATACGCTTGCTTTCCCTTAGGCTGTCATTTTCCTGCAATTGCGGATTGCTTTGAAATTGAAAATCACCTTGCTTTACGGTATCATCGTCTGCAATAAAAAATTGAAAATCCACCTGTCCTTCAATTCCACTTTGTAGCGTGTACTTTCCTTGGAAGCGTTCAGTATTCTGCGCATTGGCATCTTGAATTTGGAATAGTGCCAAAAAAGCAATGCTCAATAAAATGATATGGTTTTTGAGTAATACCAAGTGAAAATTTATTTGCTAAAGTAATTCCAATGTTAAAATTATATCGGAAGAAAAGAATAAGCAAGTGTTTAATTTTTCAAAAAAACTTTTACAAATTCAGAGTTGGCCTATCTTTAGCCGACAAAAAAATGAAAAAAAACTAGCACTTTAATTTTATGATAGCCAAAGATTGTTAAAAACATAGCTATGGGTAAATTTATGGCCACTTAATCTTAAAACATGCAATATCCATTTATAAATGATTCGCGCAATGCCGCAATCAAAATTTACAAGCGACTGAAATTAGATTTGGTTTTCAACACCTCTACTTTCACGGGTAATTTTATCATTGCGTTAATCATCGCCTATTTTTTCCGCTCGCTTGGCTATGGCGATGCGGTGGATTATGTTTTTTTCCTCACCATTTTGGCGATAGGGCTATGGATTACCGAATCTATTCCGCCTTTTGCCGTTGGTATTTTCCTCATTGCCATGCTCGCCTTTGGCTTTGGTACAGATTTTTTATTGACAGAAAGCAGTCCTGTAGATAAATACATCGGCACCTGGACCAGTAGCGTAATTTGGTTGCTGCTCGGTGGGTTTTTTCTTGCAAAAGGAATGAGCTTGGTGGGTTTGGACAGGGAATTGTTTCGATTTACGGTAAAGCGATTTGGCGGAAATCCTGAAAAATTATTGCTGGGACTGATGTACACCACGGCATTTGCCAGCATGGTGATGAGCAATACGGCCACTACTGCCATGATGATTTCGTCCATTGTGCCATTGGTGAAAAATCTTGGAAAATCCTCTCCCTATTCCATTGCCCTGCTCACGGGCATTCCCGCAGCAGCATCTGTGGGCGGTGTAGGGACTATTATTGGGAGTACACCAAATGCCATTGCCATTGGGGCTTTGCAGGAAATCGGCATCAATATTACATTCATTGAGTGGATGGCCGTGGGTTTTCCTACTGCAATTTTATTGGTTTTTCTGTTTTGGAAATTTCTGACCAAGCGCTTTAAGCTTTCGGATATTGAAATTGATACGAGCAGTTTGACAAAAATCGAAAATGATGTAAATCCCAAAAAGCGCATGGCGGTATTGATTACGCTTGTTGTTACGGTTTTACTCTGGCTTAGCGAACCCTTGCACGGAGTGCCAATTGCCGCAACTTCCGCAGTACCGATTGTGCTGCTGACCCTCACCCAGGTAGTAAGTGCAGAAAGTGTGCGCACATTGCCTTGGGACACCTTAATGTTGGTTGCAGGAGGATTGGCAATGGGCATTGCCATTGTAGATGTGGGATTGGCAGAAATCATTATGGGATTTGTTTTGGGCTGGCCATTGCCCATTGCTATTATCGTGGTGATATTTAGCCTTATTGGCGTACTGACCTCCAACGTGATGAGCAATACAGCAGCCTCTTCTATTTTAGTGCCATTGAGTGTGGCTTTGCCCGCCAGTTTTGGAATTGCTACTCCGGTAATTGTGGCCATTTGCTGCTCCAGTGCGCTTTTGTTGCCGGTTTCCACGCCTTCCAATGCCATTTCCTACGCAACGGGATTGATCGAACAAAAAGATTATTATCCGGGCGGGATTTTCCTAATTATTGTAGCACCAATTGTAGCTTTTGCCTTTGTAATGGCCTGGGCTTGGTTTTATATTTAAGAGCTGAGCAATAAATAATTTCCGAACTCAGGTTTATAGGTTAAGTATTGCAATATTTTCAAAATGTGCTGCTCCAAATTCTTTCACCAGCCAAGACTTGCCCACTTGCCTTGCTCCGTTTAGTATCAAAGGCTTTCTGTGCTTTTTATCCTTCCATTGGATCAAATCCTTAAGTTTGTTTCTAAACATATCTACCTATTTATTCTAAATTGCTTATTTAAAATAAATACCTTGTTTTGGAATCAAATCGCATCATGAAAACTATTGAGCTTATTTTTAAGCTGAAAGTAATTTGATTTAAAGCATAGGCACTGCGAATATTTGAGGCTAAACTACAGAAATGTTTTCCTTAATGCACTCTGATAATTTTAAGAAAGATGTTTTATCAAAAGAAGCGAATTTCTTAAGGATTAAAGATTTATGAACGGTGAACAATTCATTGGTTCTTACTTCACTTTTCTTTCTTAAGGGTCTATCAATAAAATCCTGCTTTATTTGATAACTAAACCGATCGTTTCTGATAACGGAAGTAATTTTAGCTACAATAAAATGCTCTTTGTTGATCGAATTTTTGGAAATAATGACAACCGGGCGTTGTTTTGTCTTGGAAAGATCAGTGAATGGATAAGGAATAAGCACAATATCGCCTTGATTGTATTTCATGGTCAATAATTATCCCAATGCGCATCAGCATCGCTGTCCCAATCTGCTTTTAGTACCGGAATGCTACTTTTATAGGAACTGTGCACATCTGCAATTTCAATAAGACTTTCGTAAAGCACATCTACGGTTTCAAAAAACTCCTCGCTTGCATCTTTGAAATTCTTAAACTCTTTACCCTTAACAGGTTCGAGCATATTTCTTACTTTTTCTATTACAGGCATGATTTGCGATAGTGTTTGCAATTCTTTTTCAGCCTGCTTATGTGAAAGACCTTTGATATAGAATAATGCCCCTCTTAATTTGAGGTTGGCATTTTTGATCTTTTGAACAGCAAAGCTTTCGTAATTTTCCCAAAAGGCTTCTGCCAAATTAAAAGAAGAAAGTACTCCAAATGTTTCAAGAATATCCCTGGAATAATTCAATTGATGTACCATATTACAAAGATACGTTTTTAATGACAGTAAAGTTTCTTAAGCTACTGCATGGAATTTAGGCAAAAAACAGGCAAATACAAGTGAAAGGTTTATCTGTGAATGTCAGTGGAATTAAAGATGATGATTACATCTCTCTCACTGATATTGCCAGACACAGGGATAAAGAAAGAAGCGACTATATTCTTCAAAATTGGATGCGTAACCGAAGCACAATCGAATTTCTTGGGCTCTGGGAACAATTAAATAATCCTGATTTTAATTCCATCGAATTCGATGGGTTTAAAAATATGGCAGGATCAAACAGCTTTAGTATGACACCTAAGCGCTGGATTGATTCAACCAAGTCAGTCGGCATTGTATCAAAGGCAGGTAGATATGGAGGAACTTATGCTCATCGTGATATAGCGTATGAGTTTGCTTCTTGGATAAGTGCCGAATTCAAATTGTATTTGGTTGTAGAATTTCAGCGCCTTAAAAAACAAGAAACAGGTACAAAGCAACTTGAATGGAATTTCCAGCGCACACTGGCCAAAGTTAATTATCACATCCACACAGATGCTATTCAGGAGAAACTGATACCTGAAAAACTCTCAAAACAACAAGTTTCTTTCATCTATGCCAATGAAGCAGATGTCTTGAATATGGCTTTGTTTGGCAAAACAGCTAAACAATGGCGTGAAGAAAACCCTGATGAAAAAGGGAATATTAGAGACTATGCGTCTCTCGAACAATTGGTCGTATTATCCAATATGGAAAGCACTAATGCTTTGTTGATCCATCAGGGAATAGAACAGCCCGAACGCCTAGAGCAGCTAAACCAAATGGCCATTACCCAATTGAAGTCCTTACTGAATCACAAAAACAAAACCAGAAAATTGAAATGATAGTGACCTTTTGTAGGCCAAACGGAAATGCCTTGCGAATGGATTGGAAAGCCTAAAGAAGATACATTTGGCTTAGCTTATCAATTACGGAAAGAACAAAAAGCCCTTTTCCTTCCCTACCCTTTCAGGCGCTGTTGAATCTGTGATTTCACTTCTTCATACGAGCTTGGATGCTTCAACATCTTTGCTACTTCCTTTATTGCAAGCTTGCTCCGCTTTTGGTGGTATTCGTTCAGGGTTGATTTTTTTTTGGTTTGGTCATGGGTTGAGAGGAATATTTATGGTTTATTAAAGCGCGTAAAACCATTCACTCAATTTTTCTCAAGATATATTTTTGCGCTTAAAATGGGAAATTCTTTTATTAGTGTTTCATATTCTCTATTATAGCAGAATGTTTTTTATCATTTTGACTAATTTTTATAAATGCTGAATAAAGTAGCGTGGTCAGAAGATAGAATATGATACAGAGCTTTTTACCTTGCACATTTAAAACCGAATCAATTTGAATACTAAAAAGGAATTAGAGCTGCTTTTCAATGAACTATATTCTGCAGGTACAGAGCCTGAATTGGATATAGTTTTAGAAAAATATCCCACAATATTTAATAATCCAGAAAATTGGAGACCATTAGGAGGGAATGAAAATAATTTTGGGGTTATTGAAAATCAGCAAGCATCACCAATTGCTTCGTTAATTGAAAAAATCACTAACAGTATTGACGCAACATTAATGCGTAAGTGTTATGAAAAAGGAATTGATCCTAAAAGTCCTACTGCTCCAAAAAGTATGGACGAAGCAGTCAATAATTTTTTTGAAAGTTCAGAATACTGGGATATTGCCTCACAAAGAAGAAAGCAAGCAGAAGAAATACAAATAGTAGCTGATGGCCCGCCAAGGGAATCATCTGTAATAATTTATGATAATGGTGAAGGTCAAAACCCTGAAGATTTTGAAGATACATTCCTGTCTTTATTAAGAGGGAATAAAAATGAAATCCATTTTGTACAGGGTAAATACAATATGGGAGGTAGTGGTGCTATAGTTTTTTGTGGTAAAAAAGGATATCAATTAGTTGCTTCAAAAAAGTGGAATTCCAATGGTGAATTTGGGTTTACCTTAGTGAGAGAACATCCATTTTCACTCGAAGAACAAGAAACCAAAAAGAATACGTGGTATGAATATTTAGTAATTGATGAAGTAATACCTTCTTTCCCAATAGATGAACTTGATTTGAAATTGCACAATCGAAGCTTTAAAACTGGAACCATTGTAAAGCTTTATTCTTATCAATTCCCTTCTGGATACTCTGGATTTGCACAAGACTTAAACCAAAGCATCAATGAGTTCATGTTTCAGCCAGCTTTACCAATTTTGACAGTTGACAAAAAAGAAAGGTACCCTAATAATAAAGTCTTGGAATTAGACCTTTTTGGATTAAAAAGAAGGCTTGAACAAACTGAAAATGATTATGTAGAAGAATCATTTTCTGAAAACTATAGTCATGAGCGTATAGGAAAAACAAAAGTAACTTGTTATGTTTTTAAAGCCCGTACAAAGGATAATAGCGTTAAAAAAACAAGAGAAAATATTCAAAAACGTTTTTTTAAAAATAACATGTCAGTACTGTTTTCTTTGAATGGGCAGGTCCATGGTCATTATACTTATGAGTTTATTTCTCGCTCATTAAAAATGAATCTTTTAAAAAACCATGTTTTAATACATGTGGATTGTACTAACATGAATTATGGGTTTCGTAAAGAGCTTTTTATGGCTTCTCGAGACAGGTTAAAACATGGCGAAGAAACACAAATTCTCAGAAAATTTCTATCTGATAAGTTGAGTAAAAGTCGATTGGCAGAAATTGAAAAAAAACGAAAAAATTCTATTTCAGTTGATGGAGGTGATACCAAAGAATTGTTGAAAGACTTCTCAAAAGAAATACCAAAAGATAGTGAGCTTTTTAAGTTGTTGGATGATACATTTAAACTTGACTTTTCTGATCAAAGCAAAAAAAAGAAACAAGACAAAAAAGAATCCAAGAAAAGGAATAAAGAAGAGCCATTTCAGCCTGAGCGATTTCCAAGCTATCTCAAATTAAAAGCTAAAAATGATGGCAAGACACCTGTTGCTGCATTGCCAAAGGGAGGAGAAAAAACACTAAAGTTTGAGACAGATGTAGAAAACCAATATTTTGACCGGGTGGAAGAACCAGGTAAATTCAAAATTGGATTATTAAATTTCAGTTCTAATGAAAGTGAAGGTGGTGATAGTCCTGGAAAACCCAAGGATCCAGAAGACATTCTAAATGTTGATGTAAGCAGTCCACTAGATGGAATTATTAAAGTCACTATGGGGCCTAAAAAAGAAAGAAAGGTTGGTGAAATGATTCAGCTCAAAGTCACATTAGACGGTACAGGTGAAGAGTTTGAAGAAACTTTTTGGGTTAAAATTGCAGATCCTGAAAAACCAAAACAGAAGTCTAAAAAAGACGAAGATGACAAAGTACCGAATATTGGCCTTCCAGATTATGTTTTAGTATATGAGCAAGAAAATGAAGAAGATAAAGGTGGTACTACCTGGGAAAAACTTTCAGAACAAGGAATCGAATTTGACTTTCCAAATGTGATGTATCCCCAGATGAGTGGAGAAAAGCTTGAAAAAATATTCATCAACATGGATAGTAGAGTGCTTAAAAATTACAAAAGCAAAATCAAAAACATTAATGAGGAGCAAATAAATACTGCCCATAAAAAATACATCACTTCAGTTTACTTTCACACCTTGTTTCTATATACAATCACCCGTAAACGCGGCTACCGGGTTTTGCAAGCGGTACAAGGACAAGAGGATAAACCTGTAAGTCTTGATGATTATCTTCAGGATGTGTTTGATAATTATTACTCCGAGTTTATCTTGAATTTTGGGATGGAACAGTTGATGAGTAGTTTAGGAGATTGATTTAATGGTTGGTCTGTAAGTTAAGAGGTAAAAAAACATACTGAAAATTATACCAATGGAGGTTTGAATTTTATAACGAAACAGCTGATAAAATTTGTAAGTGATTAAAAATGTCATCAACTACTCTTCTCAATGTTACTCAAGCCGCTATCCACCTGGGCATCACCAAAGCTCTGTTAATGGCTTATGTACGCAATTCTCCAAAAGTTGACGGGAAAAAGTTAAATACGATTGTAAAGGATGGAATCAATTATTTTAAGGAGAATGAGCTGGATGAATTTAATAATTATCTAAAAGAACCTTGGGCACAGTCCAATGAGCCGCGTCCTGCAATTCCTTCTTATATTCAGGAATATCTGCACACCGAAAGCAATGGAGAGTGCACTATTACAGGGAAGGGATATCCGCTGGAAAATGCTCACATAACTCCCTATGCGGAATGCAGGAACCATCATCATCATAACCTCATCAGAATTTACAAAGGAATCCATGGAGAAATTGATGGAGGGACGGTGTCCATTGAAGAGCTTCACAAAAGAAAGAATCAGTTAATTGAAATTCTGAGGCAACGCCTACGTCAGGAAAAAGATAGCTACAGAGCTTCTTTCTTACCTCCAAAACCACATCCTTTTTTTGTTGGTCGTGAACAAGCACTAATTGAACTCACGCACATCATGGAATTTGAACGTGTGGTGGTGATTGAAGGTATTGGAGGTATAGGGAAAACTCAATTATTACTTCAGACACTTGATAATGTAAAATATCATGTTCCGCTGGTATGGATTGATATTGAATCCTTAGAAACGTTGGACGACCTAATACTTCAAATGTCCAATGCTATTACTGAGCTTACGGGTCAAGTGGTGACCGATTCATTGGTTAATGCCTTAAGAGATTTGCATATCACCATCGCCTTGGATAGTTTTGAGAAACTCCTAATTAGCTATCGGGATAAAGCCGAGGACTTTATTTCCGCTTTAATGAATCAAACTGAAAAGGTTCAACTGCTGATTACTACTCAGGTAGATATATCACTAATGGATGTTGAGAAAACCGTCTTGAAACTGGAGGGAATTGAGCCAGAAGCAAGCCAATTGATCCTACAGGAGTTGTCACCGGAGGAAATAGCTTTAACAGCGGGCGAGATTGAGTGGTTTGTTAAATTCTCAGGGGGACACCCGCTAAGTCTAAAAATCATTTCAGGACTTTTGCGCTTCTACAAATCTGCAAAACGAGTCATGAAGCAACTTCAGAGGAATGATTCGCTCAAGCAACCAATGCGTCAAAAACACAATAAGAAAACAGCTCTTTCCATATGTCTCAGTTTGGCTTACGAAAGTCTAACCTCAGATCAGCGTGGTCTTTTGCATATTGCTAAATTCTACCCCGGAGGAGTTAAACTGCGATATTTGGAAGAAAGCCGTGACTCTTTATATGAAGATGTGGCGGTACTGGAGCAATTCTTTTTTGCACGGAGAAAGACAGATGCCACGGATTTTGAACGCTTATTTATAGCCAATCCGGTTGAAAAGTTCTTATTTGACAAGGCTAGCGTGGAAACTGAAGATAAAGGAGTCAAGCTACAGCGAGAACAGTTAATCAATATAATGATTGAAGCTAATGTGATTGCTCATCATTATATTGAATCTGCACTAAAAGGCCCTACGGAACTCGGTGTAATCCGAATGGAGTCAGAGTTCCCCAACATTCTGAGAGCATTTTGGATTGCAACGAAGATGATTGAATTAGTAGAGGAAAGGAAAGAGGAAGAATTTAAAGAGGATTATTTCAGAGTGGTGGCGGGTATAGCAGGAGCTTTAGGTAAATTCTGCTTTATTCGGGGGTACTTTAGGCATGGAATAAAAATAGCGAAAGAAGGAATTAGGGCAAATATTGAACTGGGTGAGATAAGTTCAGCAAGCACGCAATATGTTTATCTCGCCCAACTGCAACTCAGGCAATATGATCTTGAGGCATTTGAAAATACATGTGAAGAACTATGTCAATTAGCCAAGAGCTCAAATGAGACAAGTGCTATAAGGGACTGTCACTGGATGAAAGGTAGAGTGGCACGGGATAAGGGTGAAATAGAAGCTGCGATAAAATTTTTTAAGGAGGCAAAATCTTTATTGCTCCAAAAGTACGAGAATGAACGAGGAAATAAAGAAATGGATCAGGAAATTGTTAGCGTGAGTAGCTTGGGCAATCTTGCTCTTTTAGATTCGGAGATTGCTCATGCTTTTGCTGATAATGGTAATTTTCAAGATGCCATAACATATTATACTCTGGCGATTGAGAATCAGAAAAAGATAAATGATGATACCAACTTGTACAGCTGTTATCATCAGTTAGCAAATTGCTTAATCCAGAAGGGGGATATGAGCGGCTTAGAGTATTATTTTAAGGCGATTGAAGGGTTTAAAAGGACAGGGCAACTGGAATATTTAGGTAATTCCTTTTCTGAACTTGGTCGATTTGTGCTGGAAAGGCCTGAGCTTGCTCAGCATGATTTATTGAATGAAGAAGCTTTTTCCTTGGTATTGCACAGCTTAAGTTATCAGGTGAATGAATTCTTGAGCCGCCATCCAAATAACCCAAATCCCTTAGATCAAATCCCTTTTGATTTATCAGGAAAGGCAATTTTGATAATGAAGTTGATAAGCTTTACTGACCATGCTTATTTATTATTTGATTGGGCAGAGGGCTTTAGGAATAAGATTGATCCAAACTTAAAACTCTCTTACTTCTCTGCTTTTTTGAATGTTGCCCACCTTATTGGTGGTGTGGTGTATAGTCTTCCCCATGCTACCGAAAAGGATAGAGTTATGAAATACTTATTACAAGGAGTGCTCATTCTCAATGGAGGTCCCGATCTAAAGAGTCAGACTTTCATTTTTTATTGGCTTGCCGCTTGGATGAGGCATACTAAATTTGACAAAAACGCATCAGCAGAAGTCTTGTTACAGGCAGCTTGGGATAGTTTTGAGGAGTAACTGCGATACTCAAGTAATATTGTGTAATGATGAAGATAGTTAATCAGAGTTTGCTTGGTTCAATTCATCTACCCAGTCTTTAACTATGATTATTGGTTTATAATTATGGTCTTTGTCTCTGATAAGAGTAGTAATCCAATCAGGACATCTTGATTGGACAAGATCATTCGTTTGTACAGAGGTTCTATTTACAATCCTCCAATCTTGTTGTTGTGTTGTTGTTAACCTGTCATTCCATGTAATAAGTAAATCACAGTTAATAAGAACTTTAGGGTTGTTAGGGTTGTCAAAATCATCTACTAGATTAGAACAATTTACCTTGAATTCAAGTGATAAAAGATCATTTTCAGATCTCACATTACCATCTTCATAAACAAACTTTCCATCAAAAACACCCTGGCTTAACAATCCATATGTCGGCAGTTCTTGTTCTCTTACCTTCAATAACTGATAAAATAAAGCGATGAGTGTATTTTCATCAGTAGGAATTTTTTTTATATCAACACCCGGTATATCAATATCATCTTGTTGGACAAAGTTGGAGTCCTCAATTTTGCTAGTATTTGGGGTTTTATTTACAAACTCTTTAGTCAAACGATTAAGTGTGCATTCAAAAGCTTCTCTAAAAAACTCTACAGATTTTCTGCGAAGCCCTGTGTTTATGAGCTCAGTCTTACCTTCATTGAGTTTTCCATCAACATTTAATATGAATGTTATAGGATTGAAATAAAATGATTGATTCGAACTACGTGCGGTCAATTCATGTTGTGTTGGAATTCCATTAGCAGCGATTAGCTTAATACCGTAATTATTACCCAAGAATTGCTCATAGTAATCCATTCTGCCAATTAAAATATAAATACCCATGATATTTGGTAAAAAGTTTTTAAACCTGCGCTTGTTACGATCGTAACGATCAATTGAGCCTGGGTTTATAAGGGTTAAAAACTCTTTATATCTAGCTTCATAATCATCTTCATTTTTTGAATAGTCTGGTGTAAATGTTTTCAAATACACCTGACTCTTTAATACAGGATTTCCAACTCTACCTCCCGGTGGGATATCAAATTCATGAATATTGAAAGGGACAACTCTAGGATTCTCTGAACGCACAGAATCAATGATATTGTTAAAGTCTATAAATTTATTCTTCAGTTCTAATTTAAGTACTCTTTCTTCCTCAGATAGTTCGGAAATAACCTCTTTTAAAAACTCATCATTAACATCGCTAGTCTCAAGTTCTTCAAAGTCAAGTTTGATTTCAATATTAATTTTCTTAGCATATACGTCTTCATTACTTCTGAGCCTTGTGTTCATCAATTTATGCACTGAACCAATATATGTATGGGTAGTAAAATAGTACCTAAGTAGGTACAAGAGCATATCTGCTTTACTCTTATCTTTTAAATGAAAATTTTGTTGTTGCACCTCAGGCCATTTCCACCTAAAGTTACTCTCCGAGTATAGAATAATGTCTAAAATTTCCTCTAATGCAGATATTACAAGGTTATTATCAAATTCAATTTCAATTAAAGTACCTTGTTCATCTAAACCTCCGTTTCCAATAGATATGGGGGCATCATCAGCACCTTCAGTTTCAAGGTACTTAGCCGCATTGGAAATTTCCACGTCCCACATGCTTCCGTCACTTAACTTAGATTTTAGATGAAATCTGTTTGAAGAATAAATCACACTTTTCAACCCCACACCCTGATATCCCATTGTATCAGATTGATCTATCTTGTCAGTTCCATCAGGAAGTAATAACTGGAAGTTTTGAGGAAAACCACTTCCTTCGTCTTGCACTGTAACTATATTGGATTTTAATTTCACTGTAACTTGAATCGCTCCTTCCCTAATGTCATTGCGTTTTTGAATAGCATCTATTGAGTTCTGAATTGGCTCATGAAAGACTCTCCAGACATCAGAGTATTTTTCAATAATTCTTTTTATACGGTTCACAACAATTATTTGTGAACTATCTTCATTTAAAGAGTTTAGACTTTCGTATTGCATTTTATATCATTATATATTTATATAAAACAAGCTGCACAGCCTTCGCCTTCAGCCTCAGCTAATTTGTCCATTAAATAAGGAGAATTGTTTTCCTTTTTGTCTTTTGCTTTTTTAGAACGAGCCAAAGCATCTTCTTTAATCTTGTGAATGCGCTCTGGTTTTATCAATTCTTCCAATCTTTCATCTTGCATCCAGGTATAGCCTTCTTTTTCATATTCCATGGCCAGTTTAAAACGCTCGGGGTGTTGCTCATAGAGCCAGACCCATTCTATTTTTTGCTGGAAAAAACAGAAAAAGCAGCCGGAGCGGCTGCGCGCGTATTCGCCTTTTTCTCCATTCACCTCAAAAGTGACCTTCTCATAATATTTTGGTACGCCCACTCCACTTTCCCTCAAGGTGCGGAAAATATCATCGCGCACTAAAATATCCTCATTGTCAATCAATGGGAAATCAGGTGTATCTGCAAGCGGATACTCTGTTTCTTTCAAATAATCATAAACCACCTGGTTGAAAGTTTGAATGCCCAGGTCGAGCAATGCATTGAGCTTTTGCTTTTGATCAAAATCAGGCGAAACAGGCTCTTTTACGATTTCGTAAATACGGTTTAGTTTATTGGCATCTGCATATTTCTCATAGCGTTGTGTCAACTGATCTATCTGCTCGTTTTTCAAGACTTTGCGAACTACATCTTCGCTCCAAATATTTTTCCGAAAAGGAAAAATGGATTGGATATTGGATTTTTTGGAGATGTAGCCTTCCCTGTTTTCATCCCCTCTAATTCCTACATAGGATATTACAGGATCATCGCCTACATATTTTTCAAAAGGATCTAATTTTAGTTTTTTTGTGCACCAACGCGCATTTGAAGAGGGTAGATAACCGCCAAATATCTTGTAGTAATGGTCAAAAGGATCTTCATGGCTGTCTTTTGCTGCTTCCAGCTTAATGACTTTTTTGCCGAGATAGCTTTCAAGATTTTTAATCAAATTATAGGTTTCTTCCAGCTCTTTTCCCGTATCACAGAAATAATATTCAATATCCAATTCAGGATATTTCTGGTTCAGGTAAATGGCAAGTGCAGCGCTGTCCTTACCTCCTGATATTCCGAGAACGTGTCGTACTTTAGTCATTTTGCAATTGTTCTTTTAATAGTTTTACTAATATATGAATATTTACCTGACGATCCTTGTCTAAGCTGCTTTTAATTTTGTTTTCTAAGGCCGCAGTGTTTTTGGTTTTTCCTTTTGGTACCCGAACGAGATTTTTACGCAATCCTTTTACAAAATCAGTAATCTCAATCTTAAAAACATCTTCTTTTTCAGCGTCAATATCTGCACTGCTGATCTCTGAAAGATTGTCAAGCGCAATAACTATATCATTAAAACCTTCGTATAATTTTTGTTCATCATCATCGCTGATATGGTCTAAAGATTTCCCTACTATGGCCTGCCCCATAGAACTCAACCATAATTTACGATCGTCTAAAGCAGAGTTTAATCTTTGATAGAACACTTTTTGCTGCGGCAATAATAAGTGTGGTTTGATTTGCTTAAACCTGTTTTGTAATCTTTCTTTATAACCTGGAAATGCCAGGTTTTCAGAAAGAATATTTTCCTGAATAAAAGCTTCAAAACGATTGATCAGTTCATCATAGCAACTTCTTAATTCACGAATATGGTTTTGCAATTCTTTGACATATACTTCAAGTTGCTTTTCATTTTTTTGAAGCTGAACCATAGAATAACCAAGTGCAGAGGGGAAGTCTTCAAAAAAGGTTTTTTCAGGCTCTTTGGACTGAACAATAGCCGATCTCAAAGCGATTGTTTCTTTTGAAAGCCGCATGGTGTTTTTTGCATAATCGGGCAAGTCTTTATAAAAGATAAAGAACGGGCGTATGGTTTCAATAAAGCTTTTGTTTGAAACTTTCTGCTTTGTGTTTTGCTCAAGCAGAGTTCGGTATTTGTTGAAAAGATTGAGCTTGGGACCATCTACATCGAATGACTTAATGGTGTAATCTTTAGGCTTTCTAACAATCAAGTTCAGTGAATCTGCACTGAGCTCAGGAATGTAACCGCTTTCGCCAAATAGTGCATAATCATCCCTTTTGATAAAAAGGAAAATGGGCAACCAAAAATCTATAAATCCTTTTTTCAGTTTGAAAGGTCGTTTGGACAGGACATCACTTAAATCTTTTAGATTTCTTTTATTGGATTTTGCAGAATCCAAAAATTCAATGCTTGCAGCCCACAGTGCTTTAAAAGATTCCTCACTTGGCTTTTGTAGCACAAAACCTTCTTTGGTTTTTTTATGTATTTCAGTTGCTTTCAGCAAGCTGAGATAAATGGTTTTTTCAGGAGGAAACTTATCCGATGGAAAGCTTAAATCTATTTCCTGCCAGTTATTGATCAGGTTTTCGATAAGGCTTTTCCGAGCAGTAGATATAGCTCCTGAAACATTGGTTTTATTCAGTAATTCATTTTTAAAAACAGGCGTATGGCTATATACCTTGTCGCATATTTCAGAAAGCTGCCTGTTAAAGGATTTTTTGTCTTTGAGCTTGATTTTCTTTCCCTGAAAGTACCAATCCACAGGAGCAGAAGCGTTGTGCAGGCTACCCATAACATAGTGGTTGAGCAATCTGGCCTGGTGCTGAATGATGGAATCCAATTCACGTTTGGCTATTTTATCATCTAAGTTTTGCTCTCGTACTTTTTTGATTTTTTCAATCTCATAAATCAAATTCCTAATCTCAGATGTGTTTTTATACCAGCCAAAAAGTATAGCCTCATTGCTTTCTTGAGCATGTTTTTTAAGTTCATCAGATGAAAGGTTTTCAGAGAAAATCAAATTGATAAAACCATCGATTTCTCCTTCAGGAACTTCATTAATCGGGGCCTCGCTTAATACAAATTCAAAAAATCGCGGTGTGCCTTTCTGGTAATAAACAGCTTTGGCAGGGATATAAGGAAATTCAAAATGCTCTTTTAAATGATAAACAACATCGGAAATTTGCTCAACCAAATTTCCGGCTGCATCAATAGCAAGGTCTATATCCAAGTCGGTACCTTCAAAAATATTGTACTTACGTAAGTGTTTGGTAAACCGAATGAGCTTGAGCTTTTCAAGCTGATCAATGAGTTTTTCAGCAGATTTTATACCTAAACTAAACCGGGCGTATTTAGAAAGAAAATCTTTATCGATTACAGCAGCCTCGCTTCCAAAGATATTGAGCAGTCCAATTGTTTTAAGCAATTTTGCTGCCTCATTAAAATCAGATTCCATTAGTGATTCCGATCTTTCTATAGATGCACGAATTGCCGCCCATTGTGTGTAATGCGGATTGAATTTAGTGCTTAGCAGTGAATGATAATTGTGCAATAAATAATCGTACACATTGCTGATATTATAATAGGTTTCTTTTCCATCAAAATCCTGAATGCCCAAATGATCATTTGACTCAATAAAGGAGAAAAGCGATCTTTCATTTTGGCCGTAGCGCTGCAATGCCAATGTTAAAACGGAAGCAGACAAAATATCAAAAGGCAAAAGCTTTTGAGCAAAATCTTCATTAAAGTAATCTCTCAGCGGAAAGACTTTTGCCTCTTTAATTGCTTTGAATAATTCGGGAAAATGAGTGCTTGATTTTTGCGTAAGTTCTTTATTGGAAAGTTGTTCGGCTGCTAAATAGAGCAACTGTTCAACGGGTTCGTTAAAAGTAAGTTCTTTTAACCTGCCTTTCACTTTGTCCCATTCATGTCTTTGTGCTTTTGTCAGCTCAAGTGCATACGCATTGAAATCTTGGTGTAGGGTAGTGAGCAGCAAAATATCCCTTTCAGTATTGTTTACATATTCTGCCAATTGCTGAATAAAGTATAGCTCGATATCGGGTTTGTTTTTAGCAGCAAATTCTAAAAATTTACCGAACTCATCTACAACTATTACAAGTCCTTTTTTCTCAATTTTAAGCTTTTCATAAAAATTGTCAATTTCATGAATGATATCTTGTGCCTTAACATCATCTTTAGCTTTGAATCCGAAAGCATTGGCAAACGCATCCATTAATGAATCAAACTCACCAATAACCTGAAAGAATTCAAATCCTTTGATATTCTTAAACTGACTTTTTTCTAAATCAGAAAAATAGTTGTGTTCCTTGTTCAGGTTCTTTTTTAGTGCCCATACAAATGCAGACTTACCCGTGCCATAAGCACCAACAATATTGAATGAACGCACTCCAAGATGATAATCCTTAGCCAACTGATTGAAAACCACCTTTGCGTTGGGCGTGGGAATATAATTCAGGTTTTTATCCTTGTCCCGAATAATATTTACCGAGCGAGAGTAATCTTTTTGATTATTGGTAATAGTCATTTAACACCTCGAATTTTTCAGGTTTGCTCTTGAACTGTAGCACTTGGTTGCCCGCAGTTTCAGAAAAAATTATTTCAGGATAGTACTCTGTTATTGCTTTAATTTTATTGAAAAGCCCTTCAGCATTTAGCGCAAAGACCAAACCTGGAGCATTAAAGCCAATTTGCATTTCTTTAAATGAGATAGAATTTTCCTGGTCTTTTAGTTTATTTAAGATGGCGTATAAAACAATTTGAAAAGGCAAGTCTTCCCTTTTCTCATTGTCAATCTTATACCAATTGCTGAATTCTTTAGCCTCAACATTCGTAAGCTTATATTGCTTCAATAAATCCAAATCCTGTAACAATCCAATAAAATCATCCTCTACACTTATTTTTCCTGTCTTGGGCTTGGTATAGTTTTTCAGAAAAACATTTATATCAGTATTTACAGTATTCTCATTGTAATTGGATTCTGTTTCAAGACATGCCCTTTTAATGAAATTATGCAAGTGAGACTTCGTAAAGTCGAAGCGTTCTTTTCTAAACTGATTGAAAACTAAACTATAGATTGAAGCTTTACCCTGTGCAACCAAATGATAATGCAATAACCAAATGGTCCCAATATCTTCTATAAAAGGGTCTTTTCCATTTTCAGCAAATAAATAGTCTGATACATGTTGTAAGCTGTCATTTTCATCTGCAATTCCAAAAGACTTTAACCAATATCTTATAGAGCCAACCATGTTTTTTCCTACGCCCAAATCTATAACTGCCGTATCATCTGAAAAGCTCTTGTTTTCCGATATAAAGTCATAACCTTTCTTAAGCCAGAATTGCTTACAGATAAATGAATCGTGTCCTGAAAAATGTAATTTATCCATGATCAAATTTCATGTAACTTACGAATATTGTTTACTACTTCCTTTACAATTTTTTCCACCTCTGTTAATTCATTTATTGTATTAAACTTCCCTAAACTAAAGCGAATTGAGGAATATGCCAATTCATTGGACAACCCCATCGAAATCAAAACATGGGAAGGTTCAATAGCGGCAGAGGAACAAGCAGAACCAGTTGAAACAGCCATTTTCATTCTTGTCTGTAGAATTAAATCTTCAGCATCCACCCCTTTAAAACAAATATTGCTCACATTGTAGAGCCGCTGTGCTCTATTTCCATTCACAAAAGTATCATCCAATTCTAAAAGCACATTTTCCAATTGGGTTCTTAAGGCGCCTATCCTTTCTTCATCTGCTTTCATTTCAGTTTTTGCAATTTCAGCAGCTTTTCCCAATCCAACAATCCCCGGTACATTCATTGTGCCACTACGCATTCCTCTTTCATGTCCTCCGCCATGAATCAAAGCTTCTAATATTGTCGGACTAGGTCGTTTATTGCGCACATACAAAGCACCCACTCCTTTTGGCCCATAAAATTTATGTCCCGAGAAAGCCATCAAATCAATGCCCATTTCATTAACATCAACATGCATTTTTCCTAAAACCTGAGTGGCATCAGTCATAAAAAAAGCTCCCTTTTCATGAGCTAATTCTGCTATCTCTTTTATGGGTTGAATCACACCTGTTTCATTATTGACCAACATCACTGCAACTAAAATAGTATCAGCCCTAATATTTTCCTTTACTAAATCAAGGTCTAAAAGTCCATCATTATTCACCGGTAAATAAGTCACCTCAAAACCTTTGCTTTCAAGATATTTACAGCAATCTATTACAGCAGGATGTTCAGTTGAAACGGTAACAATATGCTTGCCTTTTTCTGTGTGTTTTTCAAGCACTCCTTTTATAGCGAGATTAATGGCTTCTGTAGCTCCAGAAGTAAAAATGATTTCATGTGAGTCGCAATGGATTAAATCTGCAATTTGATTTCTTGCTCTTTTAACAGCTTTATTGGCATTTACACCAAACTCATGATTACTCGAAGCATTTCCATAATCATCTTTTAAAAAGGGCATCATTTCCTCCAAAACCCGAGGATCGATTTTAGTTGTAGCATTATTGTCTAAGTAGATGGGATATTGCATAGCCATTGATAAAAGTACAAATTAAAGCAATACTTCTGCTTTCTTCTATGCAAAGAATCGCACAGTGAATTTGAATCCGGGATTGGAATTTTACTACAATAAATCTGTTATTTTATTTACATTAGTCAGCAAAGTACATATCATGAGTATTTCTCTCCTTTTTGAAAAATTTGAGCAATTGCCGCCCAGGGCCAGGAATCAGGCAAGGGATTTTATAAACTTCCTTTATGAGCGTTATGCCAGTAAAAAAACACCTTCCGCAGATCCAGGAGAAAGAATTTCAGAAAATGCATTCTTTGGCCGATGGAAAGACCGAAAAGAAATGAATGACAGTGTAAAGTGGGTCAGGAATGTCAGAAAATCACAATGGACAGGCAAATAAACCATAGATGACCGATACGCTGCTAATTGATACAGATGTTTTAATTGATTTTAGCCGGGGCATCGAAAAGGCGAAATCTAAAATCAAAACATTTGAAGTTGATCATACACTTTCTGTGAGTGTAGTTACTCAACTTGAATTAATGGTAGGTTGTGAAAACAAAGCTGATTTTAAAGCACTTCAAAAATTCCTGAATAATTTTGATATTATTTTAATCAACCATGCAGTTTCAGAAAGATCAGTGCAACTTTTTGAAAAATACAGATTAAGTCATGGAGTGCAAATTGCCGATATGTTGATTGCCGCTACAGCTATTGAGTATGATTTAGCACTGCTCACAAAGAATCAAAAAGATTTTCGCTTTATTAAAGACCTAAAGCTTCTGAAATATTGAATTCAGCATTTTTTGCTGCAATATCTTTGCTAATTCCTTATAATGCAACCTTGCTCTGCTTTTGTTGGTATTCGTTCAGGGTTAATTTTTCTGTTGATGCAGCATACTGTAATGATGCTTGAATATCTTCGGGTGTCAAATCGGGCATTTCCTGAATGACTTGTTCAGCAGTCAACCCGTTGGCCAACAAGCTCAACACATCGGCTACACGAATTCGCATCCCCCTGATACAGGGCTTACCACCACATTGATTGACATCAAATGTAATTCTCGACAATAGTTTCTTATCCATAACTGTTAATTGTGCTTGTTAAACCCAAAATACTAAAATTTTGGTTCAATGAATCATTATACCATTTTAACTATAAAATGCCGCATTAAAACTATTTCTGTAATGGTGGTT